>DAIRFH010000138.1:0-2702 GCA_036795145.1 Methylocystis sp.
CTATGTGGCAGCAATGGATTGATTGGGATGACGATGAGGCTTGATACCAAAGCCGCCCCAGAATGTTAAAGCCGCCAGCCGCAAACTGGCGGTTTTTCTTTTCCAATAATAATGGGACATTAGGATATTAATACTCAAGCATAATTCATGGAGTTCAATTCAAGAATCCATTTTCTGCGAGGACTTCCTCAATTTTCGGTGAAATCTGCACTCTAACGACGGCATCGGGATTGCTGCGGCATTCTGAGACTAATTTATGATATTTGCCGTGAAAGTAATTACGTTCCGCCTCGGTTGATGCGCCCCTAATTATCGTTAGTCCTGCATGCACTCGCTCATGGCTCAGGTGAACGAGCTGGTCACAGCCTACGTTTAGTGCAGCAGCGTGGGCCTTTGCAGATGCGCATAGGCTCGTTGTTATCAGTGCAACTTTCAGAATTTGCCCGTAGGTGCAGTTCATCAACTATCTCCAAAGGGCAGGGAAACTGTTTGCATAGATTCCAGAAAGAACCCGACACCAATACGCAACACGGTGCCGGGCTAAGTTCTGATCGCAGAATGTGATCACGTATGATCGGGCCTAGTCAAATCTACTTGGCCGAGTAAATCAATTCAGCTTGTGGCTGGCTGTGGAAATTATGGGTTTCAGTGCGGGAGGGGCATCTTTGATCATCTCTTTCTGCTGATGTCCCTTAATAGTGACCTGTAACAAACATGGTCCTAGCCATTGTCCTAAAATAAAAAAGCGCCCCGAAGGACGCCTCTAAAATCTACTTAAGTATTTGAAAAGAATGGTGCCGATTGAGGGATTCGAACCTCCGACCTACTGATTACAAATCAGTTGCTCTACCAGCTGAGCTAAATCGGCAATCTATTTCCTCTCTAATCGTCGAATGTTCACGAGAGGTCAATCCTTGAGAGATTAAACCTTTGGATTTTTGTTCAGACGATAATTTATAAGAGATAGAGCGGCTGCACAGGCGTTTGAAACGTTTAGGCTTTTGATTGGGCCAGCCAGTTCCAGCCGGGCGATTGTATCGCATCTTTCACGGGTCAATCTTCGCAGCCCTTTTCCCTCAGCGCCTAGAACCAGAGTAATTGGTTGAATTAAGTTCAGGCTTTGGAGAGAATTTTCCCCTTCAGAGTCCAGGCCAACGATCATGTAGCCCGCTTCGCGTAATTGATCGAGACTACGCGCTATGTTGACAACCCTGACAATCGTCACATGCTCCAATGCGCCAGAGGCTGTTTTGGCCAAAACCCCTGCCATAGCTGGACTATGACGCTCGGTCACTACGATGGCGTCAACGCCAAATCCGCATGAGGTTCGTAAAATTGAACCGACATTGTGGGGGTCAGTAATCTGATCCAGGACCAAAACAATCCCATAATTATGAGTTATGTCCGCTATATCAGCCTCTGGAAGCGGTCTCGCTTCCAGCAAGAGCCCTTGATGAACAACATCTTCACCAAGATGTGCAGACAGCTCATGTATGTCAACGAGTTTTGGAGAAAGCCCTGCCGCTGCAGCGATCTCCTTTATCCGAGCCAATGAATTATCCGTTGCATAAAGATCCAAAAGCTTTCGACGACGCGCAGTCAATGCGGCGTAAACAGCGTGATAGCCATAAATTTGAACGAGCTCAGGAGTTGGCTGTCGGAAGATTCGTTTTGTTGCAGTGACAGGTTTGGACGTTGATTTATCAACGCCAGCCTTGTGAAACGCATTAGCATGCGGTTTTTTCATAAAACTGCCGACGGATGGCGTCCCTTTTGTAATTGGCGGGCGGCGCTTCATCTCAATACTGCTGTTTTAACCCACCAATCTGGTCGGGCTGTTCGAATAGCCCGTGAAGCTTTGGCAGCAGCGCGGGGCGTTTCAAAAAGAGCAAAGCACGTCGCGCCAGAACCAGACATACGCGCGATTTTAGTCCCACGAGCAGAACGTAAGACAGATAGGACATCCAATATTATTGGCGCCTGCAGGCAGGCTGCGTCCTCAAGATCATTGCGTCCTTGCTTAATCAGATCGATCAATCCGCCAAAAGAACAGTTGGTGGGGATGTCGGGATGAGGCGTTGTTGTGAAAACGTCACCTGGGGATAGACCGAGCTTTTGAAAAATTGGTTTTGTTTCGACAGGAACGCCAGGATTAATGAGCACTGCGGGTAGTGTAGGCAAAGTCAGAGCTGGTCCTAAAATTTCGCCTGCGCCTTTCATCATACGCGCATGCGCCTCCAAGCATACAGGAACGTCTGAACCTGTATATCTTGCTGCCTCCTGAAGCCTCGGATCTGTCAGGGGAATATTGTTCAGTTGCGCCAGTAGACGAAGGGCTGCTGCAGCGTCGGAGGAGCCGCCGCCGATGCCCGCGGCTACTGGAAGTCTCTTAACCAGATGAAATGCGCCATGCCTCAACCCTGTGACGCGATCGGCTAAATGTCGGGATGCCCGTAAAACAAGATTATCATCGCCGTCGCCAGCAGGCTGCGCCGTTGGTCCGGTTACTTTTAGTGACAACTTGCTATGTTCTGACAGGCTCAAGGTGTCGCCAGCGCCAGTAAAGGCGACGAGGCTTTCAAGCACATGGAAACCATCCTGACGACGGCTTAAAACATGGAGTGTCAGGTTAATTTTGGCCGGGGCGCGCGTGAGGAGCATCTAACCCCAAAACTCCGCTGTAAGGGTAGGGCGGAGCGACT
>DAIRFH010000139.1:0-2679 GCA_036795145.1 Methylocystis sp.
CCTACAATTTTGAAAATAATTATTTCTTACCGCCATATCTAATGGTCTTTTTGGACGTAATCTAACATAAGCCCTTAATTATTTAATCCCATTCAAATATAACGCGCCTCTAATGACCATGACGTCTGACAGCCACGCAACTATAGAATAATGCTCAAAATATTCCTCTGAAACATGCGTTAGTATAGTGGTTGCCACATCTGTCGGCACCACAAATTCGACTTTTAATGTTTTTCCGCCGGGCGCTATTTCAACATTTTGGCTGCTTCTGGGACCGTCTCCTTCCACCTGTGTGATGGTGAAGCCCGTTGCGCCGAGCTTCACCCCCTTTTCAGCAATATCTCTCATGATCAGGCTTTCGCCGATAACCGTTACAAGCTTGAGTGGATATAGATCCAAGCGATTACTCCATAATTAAGTTATCAGCTGCGTCTAATCTTCAAACTAATGAGCGCCAACCCATTTCGCCATTTCAAAATAGATCGGAATGCCTAGGGCAATATTGAACGGGAAGGTTATCGCCAAAGCGGCCGTTAGTGAATATGTCGGATTTGCTTCTGGCAAAGACATACGAACGGCCGGCGGCGCCGCTATGTAGGAAGCGCTGGAGACGATTGCGCCAAATACGGTGCACCCGCCTAAGTTTAGGCCCGCCAGATACCCCAAATACACGCCGATAAAGCCGTGAATAAGCGGCATCAAGACGCCAAAGGCGACCAGGAACGGGCCTATTTTTACAAGGTCTCCTAATTTCTGCCCTGCAACAATTCCCATCTCCAGGAGGAAGATGCACAGGGCGCCACGAAAGAGCATCCCCTTGCTTTGGAAGAAATCATAGAAAGGTTGAAAACCCTTGGGATCCATAAAAAGCGTCGAGACAAAGCCAATAAAGAGAAGGCCCCCCAGCAACATGATAGATTGGCCTGTCACGACCTCATAAAGGGCTTCACGAAGGCGAGAAGCCTTTAACGGCGTCCCTAAGGCTTCAGCTTTTTTAGCACGTTCACTTGCTGACAGAGCAGCTCCCAACAACAAGGCGACAGCAATACCGGGACACTCAAGAATTGTAACGAGAGTGGGAAGGAAGCTGTTAGCAGGATGCTGTGCTTGCTCAACGAAGGCGTTAGCGACGGCAAAGGTCACAGCTGAAGTGCTGCCATAGTGAGCGGCGACGCCCGCGGCATCTGCAACGGACATTTTTCCCATAAATCTTAAGACACAGAAAGAGGTGATTGGCGTCAACACCCCGAGAAAGAGAGTGACAAAAGCTGGCTTCCAAAGCGTTGCGACGCCATGAACGGAATACTCATGTGCAAGTTCATGACCGCCAACAAATCCGATCGACATTAAAAGGAATATGGCGATCGAATAATATAACTCTTTAGGTATGCTAACGCCCGCATGAACCTTTGAACAAAATATGCCTAGGAGAAAGCATAGAGGGATGGGTGTAAGCAGATTCTTCTCAAGGGATTGTACGACCCGTCCAACTTGAGAGCCATCGGTTGCTAATATTATTGCAAGCTTGACGGTGAACAGGCCAACCAAAAATGGTATCAGCACAATCTTAGTTTTGCCGATGAGCTGGGCTGCATTTTCCGGCCAGGTATTTTTGTGACTGATTACTGTTCTATCTGTCATAGCTTTCTCTCCTTAATCCGCATCACAACAGATGGAAGAATCCCATAGTTCTGCGTTAAATGCGGCGTCGGGTTGCGCCGATATTTCTCAACTTTCTTTATCTTTGACCCATAGCTTGAGAAGCTTGTTCTTCTCGCGGAAATTGGTCTCGCTGCTTACTAAGCAACACCAATGCCAATCGTGATTGATGATTGAATTAGGTTAGAAATGATTCAGAAATAAAAGGAATTTGGTCTAGGATTTAATCAAATCAGGCCTTGAAAATAATTATTTTGCTTTTCAATGATGCAAACTCATACTCATTTCTGGGTTTAAAAAACTATAAAAACCCTGGCAAAACTCTTTATAGAAATCGTCACTATATCTATTGCCTATAACTATATTTTGATTGGGACATTTTTGATCAAATCTTTAAATATTTTTGATTGAGTAATAATCAATTTGCAAAAGTCATAAACATGTCTTTGAAATTTTTTTACTCAACTGATTTGAGGCCTGATCTTCGAGGCCTTAAGCGATAATGCGATGAATTCTGTCTGGCATTTCATTTGCAAAAGTCTGCCTGACGATCGAGCTTAAAAAAGCTGATTGCTCAAATTATTTGATAGGAGCAATTCAAGATGAATAATCTTATTCACCACCACGGCCCCAGCGCTCTCTGGGTTTCAGCTATTTTAGTGTCGGTATTCTTGGTTTCCGGCTCTGATCATAAGGCCAAAGACGCTCTATCAAAGCAATGTATCGGCGCTTGCTATAATGAAAAGATCGCATCTACTAATCAGAATGATCAAAAAACAACTCCATAAAAACTACCTATAGTCCTATAGGCGACCTCTAATATTAAAGCCTTCCGCACTCTATCACCCTTATGTGATAGAGTGCGCATTTGAATAATTTTTTTCACGCAAAGAGCCAGGTGCTTGGCCTCAGACTCGCTCAAAAAAACAAATTACATGTGATCCAGAGCACATCCATCCTTGTATTGGTCTATTAGGTTCGTGTTTGTCCAAACCTTGTGTGAACTCCCAAACCGCCAGC
>DAIRFH010000052.1:0-14400 GCA_036795145.1 Methylocystis sp.
TTTAATGGATGAATTTGGCGGTGGTTTTCTCAAAAACCTCATGATGGGCTTCTTCCTCGCCCTGCTGCTGGGTTTTATTTTCGTATGGTATCCAGATCTCTTGCGTCCATAAGTCCTTCTGGAAAAATATAAGTGTTAAATTTGCTTCATGGATGACGCACGGGCCCCTCTATCATTGCCCCAGCATCGGCAAGCCCCTATATCATGCCCTGTAATTCACAATCCCTGGCCTTAAAGGCTTTAGAAACAATTGGCGGGAAAAAATGCCCTGGAGTAATCAAGGCGAGCCAGGTGACCAAGACAATAATCCATGGGGTCAGCCAAAAGGCCCATGGGGTTCTGGCGGCAATAATCAGCCACCCGATTTAGAAGGGTTAATTCGACGCGGCCAAGACGGATTAAACCAAATTCTACCCTATGGTTTTGGCGGCAAGGGACCGTTTCTTTTCCTCCTTCTGGCTGTTCTGGGATGGCTCTCTTTCGGCTTCTATACAGTTGGACCCAATGAAATCGGTCTAAACATGATCTTCGGTAAATTCCGGGGAAAAACCCAAGCCGGACTGAATTATAATCTTCCAGCCCCAATCGGCTCCGTTATCAAATTAGCCGTTACAGATCGCAATCTGACGGATGTTGGCTTTCGAGAGGAGGCCTTAAGCGACGCGCCCCGTCGTGGATCAGGCGTTGGTCGCGGTTCGGAGGCTCCAGAAGAAAGCCTGATGTTAACGGGCGATGAAAATATCGCCGACATTAAATTCAGAGTCTTCTGGCAAATTGACCCCTCAAAGCCTGAAGATTACGCCTTTAATGTCGCCAACCCGCATTCAACGGTCAAGGCTGTCGCCGAAAGCGCCATGCGCGAAATCGTCGGCCAATCTCAAATTCAAAAGATCTTAACAGCGGACCGTAAACTCATCGAACCTGCCTGTCAGGCGCTGATGCAAAAAGTGCTCGACGATTACCACAGCGGCGTTGTTGTTTTGCAGGTCTTGCTGCTTTCTGTTGATCCTCCTCAATCTGTTATTGCGGCCTTCCGTGACGTCACAGCTGCGCAACAAGATTTACAACGACTGCGTAACGAAGCCGAGGCCTACGCTAATAGAGTCGTGCCCGAAGCACGCGGAGCGGCCGCACGCATTCTTCAAGAAGCAGAAGCATATCGCGAACAAACTGTCGCCGAAGCCAGAGGTCAGGCCGGACGCTTTGAACAGATCTATGCGCAATATAAAAATGCGCCAGCCTTAACGCGAGAACGCCTCTATATTGAGACAATGGAGCGTGTGCTTGGCGGCGCAGATAAGGTCATCCTTGATGATCCATCAGCCACAGGATCCAATATTGCGCCTTTTGTGCCTTTACCTGCATTTGCGCCGTTCCAGGGAGGCCACAAATGAGATCCAACCTTCCCTTCATTCTTGTCGCCGGCTTCTTTGTCATATTGACAGCCTTTCTTGGCGCCGCCTTCACCGTCGATCAAACGGAACAAGCGCTTGTGCTCAGATTTGGTGAGCCTGTTGTTGGTCGTGGATTGATAACAGAACCAGGTCTGCACTTTAAGTTGCCGCTCATTGAAAATGTCGTGACCATAGATAACCGTATTCTCGATGTTGAAAGCCCAAATCTGGAAGTGCTTGCGTCAGACAATCAAAGGCTCGAGGTCGACAGCTTCATTCGCTATAGAATTGTTGACCCACTGCGTTTCTATCAAACGGTCAACGGAATAACCGGCGCAAATAATCAGCTTGCCTCTGTGCTTAATTCTGCTGTGCGCCGGGTGTTAAGCGAAGCCAATCAACAACAAATTGTGCGTGACGATCGTGCGCGCCTCATTGTCACTATTAAGGAGCAGGCCGATAGCGAGGCCAGAAAATTTGGCGTTGCCGTTATTGACGCGCGAATTCGTCGCGTTGATCTTCCCCAACAAATTTCTGAAAAAGTCTATGGCCGCATGCAAACAGAACGCCAACGTGAAGCCTCAGAATATCGTGCGCAAGGTTCAGAGCAAGCGCAAAAAATTACGGCCAAAGCAGATCGCGACGTCATTGTATTAAAAGCTGAGGCGCAACAAAAAGCCGACCAAATTAAAGGTGAAGGCGACGCCGAACGTAACCGGGTATTTGCGGAAGCCTTTGGCAAAGACCCTGACTTCTTTTCATTCTATCGTTCCATGCAGGCTTATGAGACTGCGTTTAAACCCAATGAAACACGCTTTCTTGTCAGTCCCCGCTCGGATTTCTTTCGCTTCTTTTCATCCTCCAAGGGCGCGGCGCTGCTCGCCGCACACCCTCCAGCTGTGACGCATTCTGACAAGCAATAATGAGCCAAGCCATTCAGCTTGCCAAAACTTGGAAAATTCTCAGGAGATAAAACGAATGACTGTTAATTTGCGACGCCTATCCTGCTTCGCTCTTCCTCTTATGTGCGTTTTCTTACTTGCTCAGACGCCAGCTCAGGCAAAGGGGCCTGACTCTCTTGCCGATCTTTCTGCGCAGGTCTCTGATGCCGTTGTTAATATTTCAGCCACGCAATCAGTTGATGCAACCAAGCATGGCAAACATGATGGCCCAAATTCTCCCCCTGGCATGGGACAGCAGGGCACGCCCTTTGATGATCTTCTTGAAGAGTTTTTCCGCCGTCGCGGCGGCGGCCAGGGCATGCCCGACATGCCGCATCAACGTAAGTCCTCTTCGCTTGGTTCGGGATTCGTGATCGATCCAAATGGGATCATCATCACCAATAACCATGTGATTGATGGCGCGAATGAGGTTCAGGTCATTTTTAATGATGGTCAGAAGTTGAAAGCTGAAATCATCGGCAAAGACCAAAAAGTCGATGTCGCCGTGCTCAAAGTTAAACCAGAAAAACCATTAAAGTCCGTCAAGTTTGGAGACAGCGATAAGTCTCGCGTCGGCGACTGGGTTCTTGCCGTTGGCAATCCCTTTGGTCTGGGCGGCTCTGTCACCGCAGGCATTGTTTCCGCCCGCAACCGGAATATCGATAGCGGCCCTTACGACAATTACATTCAAACGGACGCCTCAATTAATAAAGGGAACTCTGGCGGCCCGCTCTTTAACATGGATGGAGAGGTCATCGGAATTAACACAGCGATCCTATCGCCTTCTGGCGGCTCGGTCGGCATTGGTTTCGCGACGCCGTCCAACACTGTTCAACCTGTCATCGATCAGCTTCAGCAGTTTGGCGAAACACGCCGCGGCTGGCTTGGCGTGCGTATTCAAAATGTCGATGACGCCATTGCTGAAACCCTTGGTCTTGGCGCAACCCGCGGCGCGCTCGTCGCTGGCGTCGATGACAAAGGGCCGTCCAAACCTGCTGGCTTAAAATCTGGCGATGTCATCACAAAATTTGACGGTAAACCGATCAAAGAGTCGCGTGATCTTCCCAAACTCGTTGCCGCAACGCCTGTTGGCAAGGATGTTGAAATCGTCATCGTTCGCGGTGGGAAGGAACAAGTGAAAACTGTTAAACTTGGCCGACTTGAAGATGGCGAAAAGACTGCTGCCAATGAGGTCGGGACGCGCGATAAGAGCGAAACGGTCACCCCTGGCTCCTTCAGCGCATTGGGACTGGAATTGTCACGCCTGACAGATGAGCTACGCGCGCGCTTCCAGATTAAGGACACTGTGAAAACAGGCGTCCTCATTACCGCCGTTGATCCGCGCTCCGAAGCAGCAGAAAAGCGCTTGTCGCCTGGAGAGATCCTGCTTGAGGTTAATCAGGAAAGTGTGAACGATCCTGCTGAGGCGGTAAAGAAAATCAAAGCGCTCAAAGACTCTGGCAAAAAAACAGCATTGCTTGCTGTTGCAAATGGACAAGGCGATGCGCACTTCATCGCTCTTCCAATCGACTAATGCACTTACACCTCTCCCGCTCAAGCGGGAGAGGTGGGCTCGTCTCTAAACTCATCGCTCTTATACCCCTGCGCATAGAGCAAAGCGGTCAAGTCAGCATGATCTACGCGCGCGGGAGCAGATGCCGCAACATGCGGCTTGGCGTGAAAGGCAACGCCTAGTCCCGCTACGGTAAGCATATCCAAGTCATTGGCGCCGTCTCCAACAGCAAGCGCCATATCTGGCGACAGCCCAAGCCCACTGCCTATGTCCACAAGCGCTTGGCGTTTCTCTTTGCGACCAAGCACAGGTTCGCATAATTCTCCCGTTACCACATCATCGGCGACTATAAGATGATTGGAGCGGCTCTCATGAAAGCCAAGCCGGGCGGCGATAGCGTCAGTAAAGGGGCGAAAACCTCCTGAGACAAGGGCTGTATGCGCGCCATGGGCGCGCATGGTGGCGACAAGCCTTCGCCCCCCTGGCGTTGGCGTGAGATGTTTGATCACCTCATGGATCGTTGACATGCTGAGGCCCGCAAGTAAGCGAAGACGTTTTTTCAGCGCCGCCTCAAAATCAATATCGCCTCTCATTGCTAAGGCTGTAATTGTCGCCACCTCTTCTTTAACGCCGCGAAACTGGGCGAGTTCGTCAAGGCATTCCTCACGGATCATTGTTGAATCCATATCAGCGACCAATAATTTTTTTCTTCGAGAAAATTTTCTTTGCACAATCAGGTCATAGGGCGCGTCCTGCAGTCCTTCTCTTAATGTGCGCGTCATTGGCGCAGGATCGACGGCGACAAAAAATAGATCCACAGCGGCGCCAGGATTTAACCAAACAATATCCGAGAATGGGAAATTCGCCTGAGTTATGACATTGCTCAACAATGCGCTATCCAGCTCTACGCCAGATCCTGCAATAACCGTCGCGACATATTCCGTTGATTTGGTCATTTTAAACTTTTGCGTAGCGATAAACTCATGCATACACGCGCAATTCTCATTGCAGGTCCGACAGCCTCGGGCAAGACGGCTCTCGCAATCAAAATTGCAAAACGCTTTGGCGGCGCTGTCGTTAATGCAGACTCGATGCAAGTTTATCGAGATCTAAGCGTTCTAACTGCAAGACCAACAACAGAAGAACAGCAACATATCCCCCATATGCTCTTTGGCCATGTAGACGCGTCAGAAAACTATTCCGTTGGACGATGGCTTGAAGATCTCAGTTGTGTCTTGGATGAAATCCGCGGGCGCGGTCTCTTTCCTGTGATTGTTGGCGGGACAGGCTTATATTTTAAATCAGCCCTCCATGGGATTTCCAACATCCCTGCTGTTCCAGATGACATCCGCAGTCAGCTGCGCGACAGGGCTAAGAGTAAAACGGCGCATGAGCTTCACGCAGAGCTGTCAGCGCTGGACCCCGAAACCGCCAACAGACTGCGTCCAACAGACCCCCAACGGGTGCTACGCGCCTTGGAAGTCTATCTGGCGACCGGACAATCTCTCGCCTCATTTCAAGCTTCGCGCTCAAGGCCGATCCTCTCTACTCTGGATTGCCTTGCTTTTTTTCTCGCGCCGGAACGCGTCAAATTACGTGAGGACATTGATCTTAGATTTGATGACATGATGAGACGGGGGGCGTTGCAAGAAGTAACGGCGCTAAAACAAAGAGGACTTGATCCGCGCCTGCCCTGCATGCGCGCGCATGGCGTACCCTATCTCAATGCCCATCTGAACGATGAAATGTCATTGGCTGAGGCGGTTCAGCTCGGAAAACGCGACACGAGACTCTATACGAAGCGACAGTTTACTTTTGCGCGACATCAACTTCCTGAATTCAGATGGATTGACCCCAACGAAGGGTTTGCAATGATCTGTCAGCTTCTCTAGCGTCATGTCAGACCAATCGCGGTGAATCAAAAATTTACTTTAAAATTTGTCTTTCCCATCGCGAGAGAACAGACCAAAAGCAAGAAAAGAGCTTTTATATCTGATAATTATGTCAGCGCCCATGAGCGCCTTGCATGCGACCGTCAAAAACGCTAGCAAGCGCAGCAATTGCTGGAGTATCGCCCTAATGACTTATGTCGTTACTGAAAACTGTATCAAATGTAAGTATATGGACTGCGTAGAAGTGTGTCCTGTCGACTGCTTCTATGAAGGCGAAAATATGCTTGTCATTCATCCAGACGAATGTATCGACTGTGGAGTATGCGAACCAGAATGCCCGGCCGAAGCAATTAAGCCCGATACGGAGCCAAACCTTGAACAGTGGCTCAAGCTTAATGCTGACATGTCTCAAAATTGGCCAAATATCACCGTGAAAAGAGACGCGCCGTCAGACGCGAAAGAGTGGGACGGCAAACCAGGAAAATATCCAGATCACTTTTCCTCCGAGCCTGGAGAAGGCGACTAACCATGTCTTTGATCTAATGGATCGGCCCCTCTCCATAGGCTTGCCAAAAGAGTAAACAGAGCGTTAACGGGTCATTTCGCTTTAAAAACAACATATAATAATTTTTTTCGCCCGCACGGTCGTTGTACGGTACGCTGAGGATCTTTGATTTTTACCTCCTGTCATGATATGACTGTTTTTTATAATGCTTGTCTTTCGGTGAAGGCGTTAAGGCGCTGAGATCCCCGCATCAATGACCAAAGCGCGCTCAGGACATTTTTCTGAGGCTAGTAGTTTTGTTGCTTACCGACGCCGGACAAGGGGCAATAATCGCGACATCGCGATTTTGAGAGATCATGGAGCTTGTTTACCGAACAAGCAGCCTTTGGAGTAAAGCGTATGCCATCCGCCAAAAAAAATGTAAAAACAAAAGGTTCTGGCGCAACTTCCTCACAGCCGCGCGCCGCCGCGTCAACAAAGAAGATAAGTTCTAAAGCCAGCGTCCCGGCGAAAGACTCTGTAGGCAAAAAAGACTCTGTAGACAAAAAAGCGGCGTCAGTAAAAGCTCCCGCCGTCAAAACAGTAACTGCGTCCGCTCAAAAGGCGTCATCCACTGGCGCCAAAACCGTATCGCCTGCAAAAAATCCATCAAAAACAACTTCTAAGGCCACTGCCCCCGCCTCTGCTCCTATGCCTAAAGCATCAACAAAACAAAAGGCGCCGGAAAAGACTGCCGTGGTTGATAAGGGGCCACCCAAATCCCCTTCTGCAAAGAACCCTGCTCCAAAAACA
Source organism: Methylocystis sp. (assembly GCA_036795145.1). Taxonomy (GTDB): domain Bacteria; phylum Pseudomonadota; class Alphaproteobacteria; order Rhizobiales; family Beijerinckiaceae; genus Methylocystis. The sequence continues at coordinate 7,038 of DAIRFH010000052.1, forward strand.
AATTTAGCGTCTCCCCCAACGGCCAAATCAACCAAGGCTGTTGCGCCCGCGGCCAGCAGCGCTAAGAGCGTCAAAAAGCAAGACAAGCCAGAAGCAAAAGCGCCTGAGCCTAAGCTTGCGACGCAAAAAAATAAGGCCCCAGCTCCTCAGGCGAAGGGTGTTGACGCTGCCAAAAAAACAGCCCCCTCAGCGGTAAAACCACCCGCTGCCGCAGCGGCTACGGCTTCAGCCCCGAAAGCAGCGACTGCGCCTAAAATTGAGCCCATTGCTGCGCCCAAAGCCACTACTCCTGCGGCTGAACACAAAGCGCCCCCACAGCTCAACCAAGTCACCCCGTCAACGAACGCGGCGGTAAATGTAGCGCCGGTCAAATCTGGACCAGAAATTAAAGCTGCGCCGCCAGTTGCTAAAGCAAAGGCCAGTGGGCCTAAACACGGCTTTAAGCTCAACGAATATATCGTCTACCCAGCGCATGGCGTTGGACAAATCACCGGCGTCGAAATTCAGGAAGTTGCAGGCTTTAGCCTTGAGCTTTTCGTTGTCAGTTTCTTGAAAGACAAAATGATCCTCAAGGTGCCAACCAGCAAGGTTGTCTCCGTTGGCATGCGTAAGCTTGCTGAAACCAACATTGTTGAAAAGGCGCTATCGACCCTCAGCGGCCGTGCGCGGATCAAACGGACAATGTGGTCCCGTCGCGCTCAAGAATATGAAGCTAAAATCAACTCCGGTGATCTCGTGACAATCGCTGAAGTTGTAAGGGATCTCTATCGCTCTGATACTCAGCCCGAGCAATCCTATTCAGAACGACAACTCTACGAAGCCGCCCTTGATCGCATGGCGCGAGAAATTGCCGCTGTTAAGAAGCTGATCGACGCTGAATCGCTAAAGCTGATCGAGTCGTTCTTACAAAAAGGTCCAAAAAGAGGACCTAAAACAGAAGTCGAGGCCGATGGGGACGCCTCAAACGCCACAGACTCAGAAGTCGATGCTGACACGGACAATGATGACTCTGATGTCGACAGGGCTGCTTAAGAACTAACTTTGTAAAAAAAGGCCCTCCGATTTGGAGGGCCTTTCAATTTAAGCGTATTGCACATCAGAGCATTGCACGTCGTCGCCTTGAAGTCTTGAAAGCTCACGACGCAATTTACTCAACGCTCTGTTTTCAATCTGACGGACACGCTCTTTAGAAATTCCAAGCTTGTCGCCCAGACTCTCCAATGTCACAGATTCCTCAGTGAGCCGGCGTTCCTGGACAATTCTCAGCTCACGTTCAGAAAGTATTGAGAGCGCATCACGTAACCATTGCGCACGACGGTCTGTATCGAGGCTCTGCTCAACAACTTCATCAGGCAATGGACTATCGTCGATTAAGAAATCCATACGCTGGGTAGATCCAGAGGTATCATCGTCAACAAGCTGAGCGTTTAACGAAACATCCGATCCAGAGAGGCGAGCGTCCATGGTCTCGACATCTGCGCAAGATACGCCAAGAGCTTTAGAAATAGCGCGATAAGCATCGCCAGCTGCGCTCAAACGCGGATCACGCGCTAGTTTGGCGCGCAAGCGACGCAGATTGAAGAAGAGCGCTTTTTGGCTCGAACTTGTGCCGCCGCGCACAATCGACCAGTTCCGCAACACATAATCTTGAATGGAAGCTCTAATCCACCAAGTAGCGTAGGTCGAAAATCTCACATCGCGCTCAGGGGTAAAACGGGCCGCAGCCTCAAGCAATCCCACATGACCTTCTTGAACGAGGTCCGTAAGCGGCAGACCGTAATGCCGAAACTTTGCGGCAATGGCGATAACCAGACGCATATGCGCCGAGGTCAATTTGTGCAGCGCGTGGCGATCGCCTTGGTCTCGCCAGGATAAGGCAAGTTGTTTTTCTTCTTCTCTTTCGAGGAATGGCGCATTGGCCGCTGCTTTGAGGAGTTCTCTACCAAGCCCAGGAAGATAGGACATTTTTATTCCTCCCATCGCCAATTTTAAGCTTCCCTAGATTTAGGGCCGCCAATGGCGCTTTATTGAACCGTCTCCTTACTCAACCCGCGAGATGAGAGGATGTTCCAAGGAGGGCGACAGTCATTCAATTACAATTTTGTAATGTTCCCCAGGCGTAATGGCGTCCTTCTCCGTCAGGCCATTGAGCAGTCTGAAATATTCTAAAGGCCGATTAGGGGTCACCATCCGCGCTGACAGGCTTTCCTGCGTATCGGCAGAATCCGCAGCGATGATGGCCAGTCTTAATCCATGAACCTGCCAGGTCTCTTCTGGCGTCAGGCGTCTAAAACTTTGCATAGACTCGAGGAAGGATTTGTCGACAGGTTCAGTAAGCCCCCTTGCAGCAAAAATAAGCCGATAAAAGAAATCGCCATATTGAATGACTGAAATACGAAAGTTCCACTCACCGGCGCGCGCCGTCGCGGTAATCGCGGGCAGCCCGTTAATCTCAAGCTTCTTTATCGAGGAGGACAAAAGCCCATCAATCCAGCCAGAATTTAAATAAGCCTCAAGTCCGCCAAATTGGGGATTACGTACGCTATCCAGCCGAAGCGCCTCATTTTCTGGTTGGCGCACGCCAAAAACTGCCTCGTTGGAATTTTCTAAAAGAAAGCCTTCAGGAGCAACAAAGGTAAAATTCAGTCTTGGATGCGTAAACTTACGATCGCGTACAAAGCCTTCATTGGGATCTTCTCCAAAAGCAATACCATTAATAGCCGCTAAATATCCCTCTCGGTCACGGATCCCCATTCCGGGCGCGCCAAGTTCACGCGCGGACGCAATAGCGCGCGCGACGCGATCGGGCGTCGATGGATGCGTCGACATGATATCGAAATCAAAAGCTGTTTTCTTTTTATTATAAAGCGCCGTTCTTAGATCGCTTGAACGGCCGAGCGCCGTTAGAAAACGCGAAGCGCCATAAGGATCATAGCCTGCGCGTGCGATGACACGGACTCCCGCAACATCGGCGTCTAACTCTTGCTGTCTTGAAAAGCTTGCGACAGAAAGCCTCTGGTTTGAGCGAACCTCTTCACCTTTTTGCTTATTTTGAATGATCGCCGCAGCCTGTGAAATCAACACCGCCTCTCGTTCACGCTCCGCGCGTAAGGCGCTGTGGCGAAGCGTGACATGCGCAATCTCATGCGCCATAACAGCCGCCGCTTCAGACGCATCTACCGCAAGCGCAAGAAGTCCGCGCGTGATGTAGAGATTGCCAGAGGGTAAAGCGAAAGCATTAACGACAGGCGTATTGAGTATAGTAACTTTGTAAATGGGCTGGCCAGGCTGTTCACTGGCATGGGCTAATTTAATAAGAATAGCATCAAGATATTGCTCAGCCTGCGGCGCGCGATATTCACCGCCAAATTGCGCCACTAATTCCTTATGTTGTACGGAACTTCGATTATCCGGCGATGCTGAGGCAAGTTTAGAAGAAGGTATGGGCTCAAAAAGCTGCCCCTGTCTTTCAAGCTCAGCGCATGATGAGAGCATAAAACAGCAAAGCGTACATACCGCCATTCTTGCCAGAAGAGCGTCTTGTCGAAATTTTCTAAAAGCTTTTAAAGTGCCAATGATCAAGAGCGGCTCCGAAAGATGTTCCAACCAGCCCTCACGCGCATGACCTTAATATTGTCAAAAAACGAATCTGCTTGTGTCGTGATATAAGAAAAGAACGGTCAAATTACGAGCTAAAATAATACGTTATCAAACTGTTGCCTGATTTCTATCCGCTTTAGGACATTTATTGAGATAAAACTTTCTGCGCGCCTATTGTATACAGGGGAATCGGCGAATTATGGGGCCGACGCCTAAATTTCGACGAAACATTCTTTTTATGATTGTTTCCCATTAGATCTTTTTGTCATGCTCTTAACCAAGCCCCGCTGCGGAGTATGTGACGTTATTATGATTAAACGATCCACTTATTTATTTCTTTTGATTATGCTCCACGCATCCCTCTTCATTGGAGAGGCCGCATCTTTTGATGGTGAGACGAGAATAAGCGCACCACGCTCATTCATGCGTCTTGCGCAACTTCAAGATCGCCCAATTCCTGAAAGTGATGAGATGTTGAGCGAGGCGCCACGCCCAGCCTCAGAGACCTCAACGATTAACTCGCGCGTGGAACGTCTTGAGCGCGAACTTAGAACGCTGACCGGGCAGAATGAAGAACTTCAGCACAAGGTGCAATTGCTGGAGGATCAATTAAAAAATCTTCGACCAGATGTGATGCGGCCTGCAGACACTGCGGCGCAACTGAATGCCCCATCAACTCAAAATTCAACAAAACAAACACCCAATGTCGCTGGGCTCGAAACAAAAGAAACAAAGCGTTCCGACGCCTTTAATCCCGCAAATGATCCAAACGCCATCGGCGCCCCAAAACAACTTGGCGCCACAGCTGCCTCACCGCCACTCAACGCGCCAAATATACAGGCTGCGCCTGTCCAGCGGGATGTCGGCCAGCCAATGGATATTGCCCACGGCCGTCTCGTTGGCGAGTCCTCTGCCCCTGTTTCAGAAAATGAAAGAACAAAGGCGCAAAATACTGCGCCGGCTAATCCCACAGCGCCTGCTAATACCAAAGAAGAATATGAGGCGGCTGTTGCTATCTTGCAGGCCGGCAAGCTTGAGGCGGCAGAAAAAACATTTTCAAATTTCTTAGTAAAAAATAACAAAACAAAATTTGCGCCAGCAGCAACTTTCTACTTGGGAGAAAGTTTTTATTTGCGCAATCGATATCGTGAAGCAGCTGAAAAATATTTGGAAATCACAACGAAATACGCACAATCCGGTCAAGCGCCTGACGCTTTGCTCCGACTTGGCCAATCTCTTGCGGCAATGGGCGCCAAAGAGCAAGCCTGCGCCTCTTTTCGCGAAATTGCGATCAAATATCCTTCCGCATTTGAACGCGTGAAAGAAGCGGCTACGAGAGAAAGCAAAAAAATCTCGTGCTAAACATTTTTAGCGACAAGGTTTGTTGCGTTGAGTGATCAGCTTGCAGAACTCACTGCATTTTCCTCCCTTGCGCCCCATCGATCACTTCTTTTATGCGTCTCTGGCGGGCCCGACTCTGTCGCCTTGATGATTCTTGCTCAGCAATGGGTACAAAATCGTCAGCATGATATCCACGTCGCAACAGTCAATCATGGACTACGCGCAGACTCGTTGCAGGAGGCCCAAACTGTCGCAACATGGGCGCAAAAGCTAGGCTTTAAACACCACTTACTCAATTGGCATGGGACCAAACCAATATCGCGGATTCAAGAACGAGCAAGAGAAGCCCGTTATCAACTTATTTTATCCTGTGCGCAGGATATTGGCGCGACGGCGATCGTCACCGCCCATCATCGAGACGATCAGGCAGAAACAATCCTCTTTCGTCTCATCCGCGGCTCTGGCATTTCTGGGCTTGCTGGCATGGCGCCCATAACGAAGCTTAAAGATGTTCAACTATTAAGACCATTGTTGTGTGTAACTAAAGATCAACTCATCTCTGTTTGCGATCAGGTCCAGCATCCTTATTTCGTGGATCCTTCCAATGGGGATGAAAAATATGCGCGGTCGCGCCTGCGTAAACTATTACCCTTACTAAACGCGCAAGGCCTTGATGCAAACGCGCTCACACGACTTGGCGCGCGCGCGCAGCGCGTCGACGCCGCCCTGGACGCATACACGGCGCAGGCGCATGAAATTACCTGTCTTGAAACATTACCAGAGAGGACGCGCTACTGCGCCACCGCTCTTTCAAAAATGCCGCTCGAGATTGTCTTACGTTTAGTGGCGCGTGACATTAAAAGACTATCTCCTAACACATCGATTCGATTAGATCGTCTCGAGCGCGCCAGCGCCCTCTTGATGAATGCGTTAGAAAGTCACATAGCTTGGCAAACGACGCTTGCCGGTATCTTGATAAAAGCAAATAAAGGCGTGGTTGAGCTGCGCCTGGCGCCGCCAAGAAAATCGGCAACCATCGACTAGTCATTGACTGTCAGCGAAATATACGCGCCTCTTTCAAATATACTTGGCAATCACCCGTGTGATGCCTATTTTAGGGGAACGAGGAAGCGCGACCGGGGATAGTCCCCACATAATTGCTTCCGCAGGGCGCCTTAATGAACGCAAATTTCAGGAATCTCGCCCTTTGGGCCATTGTTGGCCTTCTGGTTGTTGCGCTGGTCATGCTTTTTCAACAGCCAAGCCAACGCACGGCAGTCAGAGATATTTCCTACAGTGAGTTTCTGTCGCAAATCGAGCAAGGGCGTATTCATGACGTCACGATTGCTGGCAATGAGTTAATGGGACATTTTAACGATAATCGTACCTTCTCAACTTATATTCCTGATGAAGCGAATATTATTCCGCGTCTGCAAGCCAAAAATATTTCGATAAGCGCAAGACCGCTCAATGAGGGCGGTGGATGGTTGATGTCCTTATTACTAAACGCCCTGCCGTTGGTTGTGTTTCTCGGTGTGTGGATTTTTCTATCTCGTCAAATGCAAGGCGGCGGCGCGGGCCGCGCCATGGGTTTTGGCAAATCAAAGGCGAAGCTGCTGACGGAGTCGCAAGGTCGCGTGACGTTTGACGATGTCGCTGGCGTCGATGAAGCCAAGGAAGATTTGCAGGAGATCGTCGAGTTTTTACGCGATCCTCAAAAGTTCCAGCGTCTTGGCGGGCGTATCCCGCGCGGCGTTCTTCTTGTTGGACCGCCAGGCACGGGTAAAACTTTGCTTGCGCGCGCCATTGCCGGCGAAGCGGGCGTGCCTTTCTTCTCCATCTCTGGCTCAGACTTTGTGGAAATGTTTGTCGGCGTTGGCGCCTCGCGCGTGCGCGACATGTTCGAACAGGCAAAGAAGAATGCGCCCTGCATTATTTTCGTCGACGAAATTGACGCGGTTGGCCGCCATCGCGGCGCGGGTCTTGGCGGCGGCAATGATGAGCGTGAGCAGACCTTAAACCAGTTGCTGGTTGAAATGGACGGCTTTGAGGCCAATGAGGGCATTATCCTGATTGCAGCGACAAACCGCGCAGATGTGCTGGACCCAGCGCTGTTGCGACCTGGCCGCTTTGATCGTCAGATCCAGGTGCCAAATCCTGATTTTATTGGACGCGAGAAGATTTTGAAGGTTCACGCGCGCAAGGTGCCGCTGGCTCCTGATGTTGATTTAAAGGTTGTGGCGCGTGGCACGCCTGGTTTTTCCGGCGCGGATTTGATGAACCTTGTGAATGAGGCCGCCTTGCTGGCGGCAAGACGCTCAAAGCGCATTGTGACGCGGCAGGAGTTTGAGGATGCGCGCGACAAGATCATGATGGGCGCAGAGCGCCGCACGCTGATGATGACGGAAGAGGAAAAGCGTCT
>DAIRFH010000140.1:0-2641 GCA_036795145.1 Methylocystis sp.
CGCCAGAGCAGCCTCCTCAAGCATTGCAATCGAAGCAATGCGCGGATGATCATTCCTCCTAGATTGAAGATCAATTTTTGCTCGCCAGACCTTCTGCAACGTCTCTGCAGCCGCTGGTATCATGCCGGGCAGCATTTTAATCGGATCAAGCTCGCCAAGATCCGTCTCCGGCAAGACCGATCGGATCGCGTCACGCAGAAATTTATTATCAATTTCTGAGGCAAAGCCCCCAGCAAGCCGGGCCGCTAATTGATCAAATGACAGGAACTGCACACCAATTTGTGCAGATCGTGCGGCCTCAAGAAGCATATTACGACGGATGAGACTGCCATGAAGAACCACAGTGCGCCGGATTGTCATTCCTGATTGTTCCTAGGGTTTACAAGACTGACCGTCTCGGCAGTCAAATGATTAAAATTTCTCATCATGCAAAGAACATTGTCTACCATGAAACATGGAACATGAATATGACGCAGAAATGGCCTGTTAACATGGAGGGTAAATCATCTCGCCACGTAAAAATTGGACGTAGATCAGCGGCCCAAACTTTAAAAATTACACTTCACTGATTGAGACTATTAGAAATTTTGGGCTAAAAGCCTCCTAAAGAGGTTATCATGTCGATAAAGAACGCCCCACTAGCCATTTGCTATGATTTTGACGGCACGCTCTCGCCTGGCTACATGCAGGACTATGAATTCATTCCAAAGATTGGCATGACATCAGACGATTTCTGGAATGACGTTACGCGCCTGGCGGAAGAACAGCATGGCGACGGTATTCTAATTTATATGGGATTATTACTACGTAAAGCCGATGCGGCCGGCGTAAGCGTTAAAGAAAAAAATCTTGAGAAGTTCGGCGAGAAAATAAAACTCTTCAAAGGCGTGCAAGACTGGTTTGATCGCATCAATGCCTATGGTCGAGATAAAGAGATAGAAGTCGAGCATTATATCATATCTTCAGGCCTCAGAGAGCTTATTCGCGGCACGCCTATCGGAAAATATTTTAAGGAAATATTTGCATCCGGATATTGGTATGACCATGAGGGTGTAGCGCGTTTCCCAGCCATAGGCGTCAACTATACAACGAAAACGCAATATCTCTTTCGCATCAATAAGGGCAGTCTTAACGTTTGGGATCGGGAAAAAATCAATCGTTATATCCCAGACGATGAAAGACCCATACCTTTCTCAAATATCGTCTTTTTCGGCGATGGCGATACAGATATCCCCTGCTTTCGTCTGGTGAAAGATCAGGGCGGGCATGCAGTTGCAGTTTATGAAAAGACAAAGAATGACGAGGGAAAAACTCGGGCGTTTGAACTGATTGACCAAGGCCGGGTGAATTTCGCTGTGCCTGCGAATTACTCACAAGGCAGCGAAGCTGACATTCTAATTAAAGCGATCATAGAAAAACTTTCCGCTGATCACAATCTCGCTCAACGAGGAAACGCATCATAAGCGGACGAATTTCATATTCTGAATTTTTTATTATGGGCCCGCATCGAGCGCAGATTTAAGCATTTATTAATGATAAATTATCTACGTCAAAAATTTAACAAGCATCTTTATGAAGATTATTAATATTCTGGAATACACACATCTATGCGCACGCTTCTTGTCTTAATCTTTTTGTCTGCTTTAACGGCCTGTAGCTCAGGTCCGGACAAAAGACTTATTGAATTAGCTTACGCGAAGGGAGCCTTAGAGCAGTCCACCGACGCCTATCAGATCTGCACAGAAGATAATATTAATGATCTCTCTAAATGCGCGACGCTCATTAAATTAATGCAGGAAGACCAAAGGCGTCTTGAGAGACTATCTAGGCAATAGAAAATATGTTTTGATTTCTGGATAAACTTTTGACGCTAGCGGGAATATGTATCACAATGAATGAAAAGCGAAAGAATCCAGCAATCAATCAGAAATCTGAGGACGCAAATAACTCGTTGCCGTTGAGTGAAAGCATAGATAAAACTGAGGCCAATCAGCAGCATTTGTTGAGAGAAGCTTTTCAACATTACATACCTCGTAAATATTTACCAATTCAAAACGACATCTTATTGCCGTCGTCTGAGACTACTATTGAAAACGTGCCACTAGATTATCGTGAGGAGCCTTTGCTGGATCAGCAAGAGACAAAAGACAGTGAACATCTAAAAAAATATAATCCAGCCCAGATTACAGAAATTATCTCATCCAGCACGGCAACTATTAAGAAATTAGTTGAGGTCAATGAAGGATTAAAACTACATATATTTGAAACTATCTCCTCACTTGAGGCGCAGCTGGAGAAGGAAAAGTCATATTCAGCTCAAATACGTCGAGAACTAGAAAATACGAGGATAGAATATCATAAAGATACGCAAAAAAATGCAGCAAGAATCAAAGAACTCGAACAAATGATAAGCGCTCTCAATGAGAGGTTAAAACAAACCATGGGGCAGATTGATAATGCCGTTAAGTGGTTCGACAATATTAAAGGCCAAATTAATTCTGATCTTTTAGAGGCCATGGATAGAGCCAAGCGAATTCTTAAATAGCACCAAATGTAATAGATAATTTGATCTGATGATTTTCTATGTAACTCATAATTAAAGTCTTCTCTCTAAATATGAATCAATTATACCATGCTTAAG
>DAIRFH010000007.1:0-56719 GCA_036795145.1 Methylocystis sp.
CTGTGAAGAGATATTCAGCTTTTGCAGACCAGTTATCGCGGAACATCCATTCTGCGCCGCCACCTGCGGTCCATCCAGTTTGAACGACACTATTGGCAGCATCAAGACCGCCATAGTTGCGATTGATGTTAGCGTAAGCAAAGCCGGCTGTGCCATAAACCACCAGGACTTCTGGAATAACCATCATACCGCTGCGGCCGCGCACTGTGCCAAACCAGCCAATATTTGCACCATTACCTACCATCGCTGGAACATAGTTCACGCCATTTGCAGCGCTGATATTGGTCGCATAGCCAAACCATGCAGGCGATCCTGATCCGATGGTCGCGCCTTGGAAGTCCGCCTCGGCGCCAATTAGAACCTTAGGAACGATAGCGTAATTATAACCGATTTGACCACCGCCAACCACGCCGCCGCTGTTACCATTATTAGCCCAATAATTTGTCAGGCCGTCATTCATAGCATCTGGGGCCCAGAGATAATTATTGCCATTGCCTGCGCCCCAGCCGCCGCCGAGGTTAAGACCCGCATAAGCGCCATTCCACATTGGCGCTTTTGTCAGGCCAGCAATCTCTGGCGCATCAATTTTTTTCTTTTCTTCAGGAACTGGTTGACCCCAAATAGCATCTGGTCCCCAACCGTCAGTATTCATGTGATAGTTCAAGCCCATGCGGATTGAACTCCAACGCATATTCTCTAGCGAGCCATTTATTGGCAGACCGAAGTTGTTGCCGATGCCTGTCACGCCGCCTGATGTATTGGCGTAGAGATATTCAGCTTTAGCAGACCAGTTTTTGCGGAACATCCATTCAAGACCAGCGCCTGCCGTCCATCCGCCTTGAACGTTGGAGACAATCTGACCTTCTGGTCGCTGAACTTGCGCATAAGCAAAGCCGCCCGTTCCATAAAGCAAGAATTCAGGAAGAAGGGTAATGCCGCCGCGACCACGAACAGTGCCAAACCAAGTGATGTGGGTGCCGCCGCTAACCCATCCTGGCACATAGGGAGAATTGACGCCGCCGGCATTAGCAAGCACGCCCCAGGTTGATCCGCCGCTGCCACTGCCAATCGTTGAGCCTTGGAAGTCTGTTTCAACGCCGGCGACAAATAATGGAGTGAGTTGGTAGTTGTAACCGACCTGACCGCCCGCAAGGAAACCACCTCCTGATGCATTGTTGTTTTTAACGTTTGAGATACCGTCATTCAGGCCGTCAACAAACCAAATATTATTGCCGCCGCTTGCGTTATTAATACCGCCGCCCAGGTTTAAGCCGGCATAGGCACCATTCCATTTGACGGCATCAGGTTTAAAGTATGGGTCATTGCCCGCGATATCAGTGATGGGGTCAAACAAGTTTGGCCGATTATTGACCTTTGGATCAAGCACGAGTGGCCCCGAGAAAGTCGCACGCCAAGCTGGTGGCTCAAGCGATCTTGAGGTCCGACCAGTTATACCAGCAGCGCAAGCCATCGGATTAGGCGTAGGATAGGCTGAATTACCGTTACACGCTTGAAAGAGTGGCTGTGTCCCAATCAAATAGGGGTAAGCATAAGCGATTTGGTCAGACCGCGAGTTAAACATATTGAAGACATCGAGGGCGAGTCTCCAGCCATCTTTCCATCGATACCCAATACGCGTGTTAACAGTGCCAATCGCAGGACTTTTAAAATAACCATCCTCTGTTAGTGCCTTAGGTGAGATGTAGCGATATTTGAAAGAACTAAACCAGCCGGATGATTCACCCAACTCCATCATGGCCGTTGCCACGACAGGCGCGGCATTCGGAATATAATTTCCCGGCCCTTGACCGACAAATCCGCCCCAGACAACTGCATCTGGCGTCTGGATATAATTGTAAAAAGCTTGTGCTTGAAGATAATCATAGCCATTAAGACGCGAATGGGTTGCGGTTAGATTGCCATCAAACGTCAACCAACTGGTTGGCTTATATTTATTTGTGAACTCGATACCGACACGCCGACTCGAACGCCCGTTGATCGTTGTTCCTGAGTCAGCGCTGTAAATAAGCTCTGACTGCATGTTAATCATGAAGAGCGTGAAGTTTGACTCAAGATTTTTGATTGCCTTCGTGCGTGTCCCTATTTCTGCGCCGATCGAGGGTGATAAGAGCGGCTGCTTATTGCCTGGCGGGGTCACAAGACCATAATTCCCGTCAGCTGAAACCGTATCAATATTTTGAACAGTGGATCGCGCATCAACAGAATGGAAGCCGCGGCCACCATTGATGAACAATTCTGTTTGATCCGTCACCTTGCCAATAAGGGAAAACTTCGGATTTACTAACTGAGCATTCGAACGCCCTGTGTTAAAGGGGCCTGACCAGACATTCACATATCCAGTGCCGCCATTTGACTGATCCTGACCAAAGGCGAAAGGTGCGTCATAATAATTCTGAATATTTCCGACGCTGGCGTCGTAATAATTCCATTGCGCGCCAAGGATTGCTGTCACACGAGGCGATAATTCAATCTTTGTGTCCGTCCACAGCATAATGCTGCCTTCAGAGATCCTATTATTTGTGAGTGAATCATAAGGCGTTCGAAGGTAGGCGTCCTGAATGCCATTGCGGATATCATCATAGCGAAAGTTGTAACCAACACGCGTTAATGTCGGCAGGGTTGCAAAAGTATAATTGATGCCATGCTCACCTTTCGAACCAACCATTGTACGTCGATCATACTGACGGTTCTGATCGCCAATGAGATTTTGCTGGCCTAGGAAGTAGGTAAAGTCATTATAGAGATCGAGTGTTGAGTGCATCGCATAGGACTCAACACGCGAATATTGATTACCATTTTTCTGGCTCCAACGGCTCGATAAGCTAAAGCGTGTCGTATCACCGCCATCAGTTGGATTCATCGTTCCCCAACGCGACATTTGGTTTGTATCAACGGCCAGTTGAGGGAGCTGGTCATTCGCATACCAACGATTGGCGTAAGCCATGCCTGTGAGAGTTGCGCCGTCTTCTTCTGTGCCGCGTGAGTAACGCAACACGCCATTTATTTTACGCATGTCTTCGTGGCGAACCCATGGACTATTGTAAATGGTTGCTTCTGCGGCACCAAGAATGTCTCCGCCAGCATAGCTCCAGGACTTCATGCCAAACTGACGGCCATAACCAAAGGCCCCGCCTGTGGAGGTGAAAACGCCTTCAGGAACTTTATTCAAATAGCTCATGTATATAGAGCCGGCGTTACCAAAATCGCCATCAGATGCGTCATAAGGTCCTTTGCGCGCTACAACTGAGGAGAGGAGTTCCGGCATCACAAAATTGGCGTCAGCATAACCCTGCACATGGACATGCGAACGCATGTTGAGTGGCATGCCATCAAGGTTAAGATTGAGGTCGTCGCCATGATCAAGATCAAATCCGCGAAGGTAATATTGGTTTGCTTTGCCTTCACCGCTGTGTTGTGTGACAGCGAGGCCGGGAATAATTTCAAGTGCGTCGCCAGGACGCTGAAACGGCACTGCATTAACCTGTCCACCGGTAAAGAAGCGTGCGCTTGACGAATTACCAATGCTTGATGGCGCCGTTGGATATTGGATTCGTGGTCCTAAAGAAGTGTCTAGATCGCTTCTTGGCCCTGATGGCCCAGGTGAATTAACGTTTGGTCCACCGCCGGCTACGTCGCCACTTGCTGCTGCGCTCTGGGTCGGAGCCTGGGGACGCGCTGGCGGTTTGCTATCCGCAATACGCTTCTTCTTGCCGCCAACCTCAATCGTTGGAAGATACTGCTGCGCTTCGGCGTAGCTGCTGCATACAAGTGTGAGGGCAAGCGCTGACGCGCTGAGGTTGAGAAGTTTGCGGGACATGGGCGTGGCCTTGATGATAGTTTTTAAGATATGCAGTTCAGCTTATTTGTCGGGTTGATGTGGATACACACAGCCAAACAAAACGCGTGATGCTTAAAATTTACGAAAGCAGAGGAGTTACGTATTCCTCGGACGAAGCGGCATCAGGCGTAGAACAGCCTATGACAGCTCAGAAATCAGGCGCTTGGCGGTGACGTTGACGACCAACTCGTCACCCAACCCAACGTCTGGGATCGAATAGAATCTTCGGAAAATAATATTGACGTTCCCGCCTGTGTATGCGGTGTAAGAATATCAATGACCTGTGCGATGATTTCAGGGTCTAGGGCAGTAAATTTTTTCGCACTGGACGTGCAGAACGCACAGCAGTCTTCATGATCTCCGTGAGAACCAGATGGCGCATGCTTGCTGTTGCTGTGGTCGCAATGCGTCCCAAGAACGATACTCGAAATTGCTTCTTTATGTATTGATGGGGCCGCAGCGAGTTCCGCCACCATTCCCATCATGCTGACGCCCTTTAAAGCAAACAGACACAAAACAGCTGCCGCAACAAATCTGCGGGTAAAAAGATGTCTATGTGCCCAAGTGCGTCTCATAAAGACCAAGTAGATATGAATCGCAAAATCAATCAATACTTTTTGTCTACTTAGAGCTTAGTTCCATTCCATCTGTTGCATCGGCGCTACAACTATGTGGCGGTTTCTGGGCAATTATGGCGAAACGCTACACTTCTCACATTTTGACCATAACTGCTGTGATAGAAAATGTCTGACAAAACCTCAGGAGTCCTTATCCAGCAATCCTTGACGCCAGAAAAGCTGTTATGCCGAGCATTGTGCCTGTGCTTAAGAGGATCGTTGCAACAACGGTTTTAAGATCAATCAAGACATTCTCCTATTTGCGATGCATGTGATAAACTATGAGGCGGATCTGTGTGCCTGTCTCGTCCCGCAGACGCGCTTGCTTCAAGTCATGCGCGTTACATTTTCTGTTGTTGCGTTGTGAGGCTCGCTGTCGCTTCGTCTTTGTGACATTCTGCGAGGATATGGACCTGGGGACCTTGCTTGGTCGTAATGGGGTTTGGCCCGTCGAGCGCCATTGATTTTGTCGCCTGACACTCTTCCATTGTAGCGTTTTCGATCACTTCGGTGTCGATCGCCTGAGCGCCCATCATATAGGCGACGATAAGCAAAGTTTTCATATTTGGCCTCCATGAGCCCCGCATGGCTCCTGCCTAAGTCCATGAGATCGAATGGCTTAGCCTGATATTGCAGCGCAGCAAATTGGGCGCCAGTTTAAGCCTTAGCGACAATTCGCTCATTTGAGGGGTCAGTAGGGGGCTAGGAGCGTCATTTCTAAAAATGAAGGCCGTCTGCTTTATACAGACGACCTTCTTACACGCGCCACGTCACGTGGAGGGGGGAGGAGCTGTGGCGCGCTTATCCCCGCAAAAAGATTATTCCCACTCTTCGTAATAGTGCCGGTGTGGGCGATAGCCGTAATAACCTGGAGGCGGCGGGGGCGGCGCATAGTAATTTGGCCCATAGCCGTAGCCATAATGTGGCTGGCTCGCTAAAGCGCCAACCATTGCGCCCAAGGCCATGCCGCCAACCAATGCGCCAACGGCCGCGCCGCCATTATTATAACCATATCCCCAGGCCGCGGCAGGCGTTGTAGAGGTCAATGAAAATGCCAAAATTGATGATGCAATGACCGCGCTGGTTGTTTTGCGAAAATTTGCCATCGTCTTCCCCTCCAGAGGAATAACCGTCTTTTAACTCACAAAAGCAGTTTAAGCGTTCGAAACTGAACGCAAGCTGAACCGTTGAATGAGGGTTTGGGTCAGCGTGGCGCGGTCCTTTGGGGGCATGGCTTCATCGTTTCCCTTATGTGCGCTGCAGTCGCATAAGAGAGGCGCGACAAAGAAACGCGCCGATATATGCCAAAACACTTAGTTGAACGCTTATATGATAGGGTGAAGCATCAAATAGATCGTCAACTCTCTTCTCTCGGTGTTTTGGCTTGACGCATTAATTCATCATGTGGGGGATAGAAATGAAACGCGCGATTAAAAGAACGAAAGTTAAAGATGATGATTCCATGCTGCGTGCAGCGTCTGCAGCAGCGCTTGTCGTCGCATCAATTCTTGCAACATTAATCTTAATTTAAGGCGCACCAACTGCCGCTCCGGCAGGCGCAACTCTTAGAGCGGTAATTTTTTGATCAAAAGACCTTTGCTCTGTTGGCTAAGGAGTTTTTTTATAAATATTTTTAAGCGCCATTCTCAGGCGACAACGCATTTGATCAAATCAGCAGCTGTAGCAATGCCGATGAAGGCGTTCGCGTCGTCATAGATAACAATAATGTGGTTAGAACTGTCCCGCATGATCTGTACAAGATCCAACACGTCGATATTTGCAGAAATCGGATGGGTTGAGCGAATAAGATGACGCAGATCTTTGGGTTCTTCCCAAGCTGCATTGATCATATCCTTGGCCCAGATGACGCCAAGAATATTATCGAGATTTTGGTCAATCGCGATAAATCTGGAGTGCGGGCTTGTGGCGACTCGTTCCAATGCCTGGCGTATCGGCTTCGAGACATCAATAAAATGAACTTTATGCTTTGGCGTCATCACATCTTTGATGGATCTATCGCCGATGGTCATGACATTTGTAATAACTCTATTTTCTTCCTGCTCGATGACGCCTTCTCTGGCGCCTTCCATGATGAGCGCTTTGATTTCCTGCTCTGTGACCTTTTCGGCGCTAATTTGTGTAGGAAAAATGAGCGATAGAATAAGTTTTGACGAGCCATCCAGGAAGAAAACCAGGGGGAAGAATAATTTTGACAGAAAATTCATGATTGGTGCGGTGATGCAGGCCAGTGTCTCAGAATTCTTCAGCGCGGCTTGTTTGGGGACCAACTCGCCAAGGATGACATTGATATAAGTTGTGAGCGAGACAGCGCAGAAAATCGCAAGCCATTCAGCCGTGTGTTCATCCATATGGTAGTGAGAAAAATCTTTTTTGAACGTTTCTCCAAGCGTTGCGCCAGAATAAGCGCCCGAGAGAATACTGATCAGCGTGATGCCGGCTTGGACAGTTGAGAGCAATAAGCCAGGATTATGGGCAAGTTTAAGCGCTGTTTTGGCGCCAGAGACATTGCGATCGACCATTGCCGCGAGGCGGGCAGGTTTTGAGGAGACGATGGCAAGCTCAGAAAGCGCCAGAAAGCCCGTGATGAGGGTGAGAAAAAATATAACGGCAATTTCAGTCATCAATCATCCATGTCAGGCTTGTGGCGCATTCACAGTATTTTCAAAGCAGCTTCTTGATATGGCATGCCCCGAGGCGGCTGTGGGTAAATATGTGTGAAAGCTGTCAATAACTCTGTGGGCGACATGTGCATATCCATGGGGACAACACCGGCGTTTTTCAGTTTTGTGGATTAAAACCAACAATCAACGGTCGTTTTATCGCCTTTCCTGTGGATTCTTGGGGAAGGAAGCAAGGTCCTGCCGACGTCCTGATTGGGGTGCGTGAGGGCTTCACATGGATCTTGTTCTTATCTCCATTTCTCAGTCAGCCGCGACAAAGCCTGAACGGTGGGCATTCAGACAGAGTGCAGGCCCTGAGCGAAAGGCGTGTGGTTTTGGCGGCATTTTTTCTCAGTCTAGCTGGGGCTCGGGGGGCGTTTGGCTTAGTTTCCCGGCCCTCAAGGTGTCATGATTTAATCAGCCTCATATGACGCCACGGCTACATTTTGGATGTGGCCGCACGCTTGGTTTGATAGGGCAGCATTAACCAACAATTTTTTTGCGGTGGAGTGTTGCAAGATTGCACTAGCGGTGAGCGATCTAATTTTTTAACCTTTTGTTAAGAGTTTGTTAGAGGGTATGCGTATGCTTCATGTTGATCCTCAGGCCTTTAATGACGCCAATGAAGTGCCGTTGCTGACAACGTCACTCGACCGGGAGGCTGTGGAAGTGCTTCTTGCCCTCGACACATTGTCTGAGGAGCTGAAGGCGCTAGAAGCTGATTTTCTGGCTCAAGCTAAAGCCCGTAAAGAGCGTGTGAAGTCGAAGCTTCAGGCGATTAGGGCCGCCTTCGTTTAAGGCGCTAAAGTGGAAAAACACCAATATGATGAGGGGCGGGGCCGTGCGCGCCTCATATTATGCGTGATATTTGCCCTCATCTGATATTTGCCGCCATCTCCCATTTAAATGTCTTAGCTTAAGGTTCTTGTTCCAAACTCAAGGCGCGATTGTTTTCTGTGGCGAATGCCATACTGTTGCTATGGTCTGGTTGCAGCGGCGCTAATCTTGCAGTGTGAGAGCTCCGTTCGCTTTTCAGGAGAGATAAGAGATGAGCGCTTATCTAAAAGTAATCATCCTCGCGCTTTTTATGCTTGCTTCCCCTGCTTTTGCTCAGGAGACGAGCAATAAGCAAGGCTTGAAAGCCGGTGCTGAGACGCTTGTGAATGGCGCGGCGCTTCTTGGTATGAGCGGCGTGACGTCAGGGGCTGATAAAAGCCAAGAAGATATGGCCAGAAGCAATCAAAATCGCAGCTGGGAGGATTTGGGCGCTATGCATCGCGCGAGACCTGGCGTTGCAGAATTTGGAAAATAAGCCAGCAATGACATTCGCTATTATCATTTAAACATGCGTCAGTTTTTTATTGGCGGCAAAATTGCCCGTGGCTCTTGCCGCCAATGAGCTTATTTTTCTTGTCACTGGCCTCGGTCTCTTGGACCAGGGCGAGAGCCAGGTAAGCGGAATTAATTAGTTGCTTCAGCTTCTTCCGCGCGAAACAATTTACGGATCTGAGGAGAGAGCATGGCGGCTGCGCCCAATGCAACGCCGATAATTAGCTCAACTTCGATCAGGGCGACGCCGACAGCGACAATGCCAAGAGCGGCGACGGTTGTCATCATATCCGAGTCTTTTTGAGCCTCGTCCTGCTTGCTGGTTGATTCTGTTTGATGATCTAAATTTTTAATAGAATCGGATACGTCTTTCATTTGCGCTTCAATCGTGTTCATTAAAAAAACTCCATCTGCAGATTTGAAGGTTTGTCATTAACATAAATAGTTGTCGGATTTACGACGCTAAAGGCTGCAGGCGCTGCTCTGGTAAGCTTCCTTGCGTTTGGTCGGGCTTCAACTTTCTTCGGCAATAAAAACCTTCATCACGCGCGTTTTTACATTCTTTATGAGCCATTAAAATAGTCCCAAAATGAGGGATTTTTCACCAAGGAGCTCGCTTAAATTGACTTCCATCAGCTTATGCGCGTTTTCTTTGGCGAGACATTCGGTTGGGGGTATACTAAGTTCGCATTAGAGGCAAAGGCTCTCATATCTGTAGATATTTTAATATTGGCTTTGATGCAGGAAAGTTTTGATGCAAGTTTATGTGCGCCATATGACCAACCAAAGGCTGCGCGTGCGTATGCCTCAGTTACATAAAGATGAGGCTTTTGCGCAAAGGCTCATCGCTTGGCTCCTTGATCAAGATATTGTCAGTCAGGCGCGTATAAATTTTAACTGCTCCAGCCTTATTATTGATCTGAAGATTCAAAATATAGACTTCTTTTTAAAACTCATCTCCACCCTATCCGCAATTACGCGTGAGGATCTGCGCTCTCTTGTAGCAGCGCCCCAGCTGAGGCAGGCTACGAGCGCTCAAAGAAAATTAAAACCCGTCCCAGCCGCCTCAAAGTATGAACTTGTTGCGCCTACTCTCTCATTAGCGTTAGCCTTCACAGCAAATCCAATTATTCATGCGCTTAATATACCGCTCATTCTTTGGAGTACATATCCAACGGCCAGCAGCGCCTATAAGGTTTTAAAAGAAGAGCGGCGGCTTAATGTCGATTTTCTTGATGCGCTGGCGATTGGCGGCACGCTACTTCAGGGAAACCTGATTGCCAGCGCCCTCATGGCTTGGTTGATCAAGCTTGGGAATTGGTGTCGTGATTTAACTGCGGCGCAATCAAAAAAGGCAGTCGGCGATCTTCTGGAGTTTCAACATAAGCAAGCATGGATCATGCGCGGGGGGAGCGTTGTTTCAATCCCATCCGATCAATTGAGAATTGGCGATGAGGTCGTCGTTTTCCCTGGAGAAATGATCCCTGTTGACGGCGATGTGATAGAGGGTCAGGCGCTGATTGATCAAAAATCAATCACTGGAGAAGGTTTGCCGGTTGAAAGAGGCGCTGGCGAATTCGTTTATGCTGCGACGGTTGTTCGTGAAGGCCGTATTATCATTAAAGCGCAGGGCGTTGGGGAGCAGACAACAGCAGGTCAAATCGTCAGCCTGATAGATAATGCGCCAATCGGCGATACGCGGATGCAGAACCATGCAGAAATTTTTGCCGATAAATTAGTGACGCCAACGCTTGGGCTTGGCGCTCTTGCAGGCGTCCTTACCAGAGATCTCAATACATTTCTCTCAGTAATCATTGTTGATTATGGCACGGGGATCAGGGTAGCGGCGCCAACCTCTGTTCTTGCCTCCATGGCGCATGCTGCGCGAAGCGGTATTATTATCAAAAGCGGCCATCATATGGAGCGGCTTGCCAATATCGATACAGTCATTTTTGATAAAACGGGAACGCTCACAAAGGGCGTCCCGGAAGCTGGCGATATTATCTGCTACAATCATATAAGCGGAGAGCAACTTATAGCCTGGGCGGCGGCGGCAGAAAGCAAATTAAAACATCCTGTGGCTGACGCGCTTCGTCTCAAAGCGAAATCATTAAATATTAACATCCCAGTCTGCGATGAGCCTTCTTATGCATTGGGCTTGGGTGTCGAGGGATATGTTGAAAATCACCTCATTCACGTTGGTAATGAGCGTTTTATGAAGGAAAAAGGCGTTGCCTGCGTGGCGGCGCATAAAGATCGATCGCGGTTGGAAGAAGGGGGCTTTTCCTGTCTTCACATAGCTGTAGACGGCGTTTTGAGTGGTCTTATTCCTTATGCGGATCAAATCCGTCCTGAAAGCAAAGCGATCATTGATAAATTGCGCGAGTTAGGCGTCGTCAACACAATCATGCTGACGGGAGATAATGCTATCGTTGCGCAAGCTGTCAGTGCGCAATTGGGGCTTACGCAATATTATTCCGAGCTTATGCCCAATGATAAGAGTGATATTATTCAAAAGTTACAAAAAGAAGGCCATGTTGTTGCGATGGTTGGCGATGGGATTAATGACTCGCCAGCGTTAAGCTATGCAGATGTGGGTGTTGCTATGAAACATGGGGCTGATGTTGTGCATGAGTCAGCAGATGTTATTTTAATGGAAGATTCTTTAGAAAAATTTGTTCATGCGATTGAAATTTCAAAACAGTCAATCAGGCTGATTAAGCAAAATTATGGAATTGTCGCAGGCCTCAATACAATCGCGCTGATATTGGCTGTGCCGGGAGGTCTTGTCAGTCCTGCGATTACTGCGCTTGTCAGTAATGGGTCCGCACTCCTTGCAAGCGCCAATGGCATACGGCCGATTTTTTCAAGATCAAAGCGTTGATGTTTGTAGGGTGAATACTATTTTAAAGATTCTTAAGTTCAAATGTTGAGCCTTTGATATTGAGCTAATCTGGATTTTTTATTGCACCAATATGTAGAGAATTCTGTATATGGAGGGGCCTATGAATTATAAATTGATGGTTATTATTCTGGGGGTTGTTCTCTTTGTCTGCGCCATGATTCCTTATGCCTATAAGCCCAGGTGCTCTTCTCCGGCGGAGTGTCCAACGACCGCGCCATATTAAAAGCCTTCGTCATTAATCGGTGACATAAAATGGCGTCATTTTAGCGCTTGATGATTATTCATCGCAGCTGGAAGATTTAAGACCAATAGACGTTTCAAGAGGATTTAGCTGTTAGGTTTTAGGTCCGGAAAAAAACATATGAACGGCGATTATGACAAGTGTGACAGAAAAAACTCTACGCGTAGTCTGCTCGGATAAAGCGATCGCAAATCTGGAAGATAATTCGCTGCCAATGACAAATCCAATGGCGATCAAGCACGCCGTCATTATGTCGACATAGCCTTTATTGTAATAATTCCATGCCGCGAGAATGCCGATTGGCGGGACAAGCAGCGCGAGCGTTGTGCCTTGGGCGAGATGTTGTGAGAAACCAAATAAATAAATTAGCGCAGGCACAATAATTGTACCGCCGCCTATACCTGTTACGCCGCTCAACGCGCCAGCGCCAAGGCCCAGCATCAGCAATGCAATGAATTTCATATTTTCCTCTCATTCAGCACATTTCTAATTTAATCGTTAGATAGAGTGAGAATTGACAGAGACAAACGAAGCGACTTGTTTGAGGCGCTCCATATTCTCTCGGGTCATTTATAAAAATAGTTTCAAACTGGTCTGGCAGGCATGAAAATAATTAAATTATTGGCTTACTTATTCAACAAATGATACGCGTGTTTTTACTAACACATCGTGGTTCAATATAAAAGTTTATTAAGTATCAGTCTTTTGAAAGCGCTGTTACGACCCAGGCTTTTGCCGGCATCAAAATCCCACCGTCTGTATGATAGCTAGAGAGACGATCTGATAGCGCGGCATGAATACGTTCTTTTTTTGTCAGCGGTTCATCTTTGAGTGGATTGGCGATGCTGAAGGCATTCAATAGAAAGTTTGCTGTATCCTCTGGCGTGCCGTCTCTCCCCCCTATAATTAATGTTCCTGTCCAAGGGGTAATCAAAATATCCTCAAATCCGCTCGCATCAAGAATTTCCTCAATATAGGAAGGCTCTGCAAAGGCAAAAGGCCCCGGCGCGCGCGGTTGAGGCATCGGCAGCTCAAGATGACCTGCGAGCACATCTCTAATTTCAGACATCCAGAGGTTGGCGTTAATTGCGGCCCAGCATGACAGCGCAAGCCGTCCGCCAGGTTTAAGCGTTTGATGAAGATGGTGAAAGGCGGCAACTGGCGATTTAAAAAACATGGCGCCAAAGCGTGAGAAAAGACAGTCTGCAATTTTATTTTGCAGCATGATCTGTGCTGCGTCGCCACTTATAAAATTAATATTTTCCAGTTTCTTTTCATGAGCGCGGGCGCGGCAGGCTTGGATCAAAGCCTGTGAGATATCGACGCCAATAACGCTTCCATTTTTTCCAACGGCTTGCGCAATCTGAATTGTCGTTACGCCAGCGCCGCAGCCAATATCGATGCAATTCTCATTTTCTCTTAATTGCGCTTTTTCTATTAAGCTCTGACCAATTGGATCAATCATCTGTTCAAAAAATTGATGATAGGCGAGCCATCTATCACCGCCTTCGCCGGCCCAATGTTGCTCTTGGCTTTCTATTGAAGCTGTCATGGACATCTGCTCGTTCTCTCTTGGTGCAGGCATAATGTTTCAGGTAAATTAGTTAGTGCAACATCCCTCGTGACTGAAGGGCAGATGCGCGCGGGGTCGATTTATAAAAGATATGATGTGTTTTTACACCAAAGATGAAGTTTGCGCACCACTCTGATCAAACGCTTCATCGTCAACTCTTGCTAAAAGTCAAAAACAAAACCATATTCTGCCGTCGCCAGAGAGTTAAGCCTTAACTATTCAATCATTGGCGGGGGAAATGATGATGAGCAAGATATTGGAAGAAGTATTAGCGGCCAATAACGCCTATGTCACAGATTTTGGGTCCAAAGGCGCGCTTGCCTTGCCGCCAGCCAGAGGTTTTGCCATCCTTACCTGTATGGACGCCCGGCTTGATCCGGCAAAATATGCAGGTCTTTCTGAAGGCGACGCTCATGTCATCCGCAATGCAGGCGGCCGCGCGTCTGACGATGCGATCCGTTCTCTCGTCATTTCTCACAAACTGCTTGGAACAAAAGAGTGGTTCGTCATCCATCACACAAATTGTGGCATGGAGCTGTTCTGCGATGAGGTCATGGGTAACCTGCTCGACGATAGTCTTGCAACCGCTTCTCTCGATATGTCCAGTATGACGTGGTCAAATCCACAGCATGGCGGCGGATGCGCAGCCGGACATTTTATTAAATGGCATACAATTAAAAATCAGGAAGAAAGCGTTGCTCAGGATGTGGCGCGCATTCGCTCGCACCCGCTTGTGCCAAAGAACATACCCATTTACGGCTATATATATGATGTGAAAACCGGCCGTCTCATTGAGGTGGCGCAAGCGCGCGATATTGGCCGCGCTGTCTAAATGATCATTAAAAACCTGGCTATCTGGAAAAGATAGCCAGTCCTGTTGACCCTCTCATTCGTCATCAATTTTTGTGAAAGCGCAGCATATGCAGGCTGAACTATTTGATGAGATTGCGGCAGTTAATCTCTTAAGCCAGCAGACAAAATCAAAGGTCAGACAGCTTGCAAAATGCGCACATATCGCTGAAGGCAGCATTATATTCAGGCCAGGAGATAAAAGTGATAAGTTTCCTTTTGTTGCGTCAGGTTCTATTCGTGTTCAAAGAATAACGGAAAGCGGTAGAGAAATCGTACTTTATCGAGTCTCTGCCAACGAAACATGCATATTAACGACAGCTTCTCTTATTTCCGGAGAAAGCTATAGTGCAGAGGCAATCGCAGAAACTGACGTCATTGCCTATCTCTTAACTGAGGCGGCGTTTCGTGATCTAATAAATCATTATGAGGATTTTCGTGCGCTGGTGTTTAAAAGCTACAGCCATCGAATTTCAGAATTAATGTTAAAAGTCGAAGAGATCGCCTGCATTGGCATAGATGTGCGTCTTGCTCAAAGATTATTAGAGATGGCCGACGATAAAGGGATCGTAAAAGCCACTCAAATAGCATTGGCCGCAGATTTGGCGACGGCGCGAGAGGTTATTGGCAGAAGCCTAAAAGTTTTTGTGCATTCTGGTTGGGTTTCTCTTGCGAGAGGGGAGGTGGAGATCAAAAATAGGCAGGCGCTTAAAAATCTTATCAAAAATTCTTTATGACAAAGTCACATACTTTTGTCTTCAGACATGTCAACTTTTGATCAAGATCAGGATTCTAACGCGCGCCCGATCAACATCGCAGCCGCGTTCTTATTTTGAGGCAATGCAGCATAGTATTGTGAGGTTCTTGAAGCTGGAGAAAGCTCATGTCTGCAAATTTATCCGCAATAATTATGATCCTGGCGTTTCTTCTTGGGGCGTTTATGATCGTTGCCGGCGGTCTTGGCTTTATGCGTAGCAATCTCGTGTTGATGCAGACGCGCTCTCAATTGGCGCAAGGCGTTGTTTTTACAGTCGCGGCCTTTATGTTTATTGCTGGCATCGGGGTTCATTTTAGCGGCAGCAGCAATACGGCTTTCTTGAGGGGGCAGCTTGCGCAAACCTCCAAATGTGAGCTTGAGGGAGAAGCTGCGCATCCTGATTCAAGAGGCGGTTATAGCGGGATTATTGGCATGCATATTATTTCATGCATGCAATCTTCCGGCTTTGCATGGTCCCAAAGCTCTTCGCTTTGTCAGGAGGCGCCAATAGCAACTAATGGTTATTGCTACGAGCCGGCTGCCTGGTTTGATCGCGCCATTACTACTGCGCAGCGCGCTTTCTATTAAGCTATGTCTTTAAGAAATGGCGCCTTGTGTTTTATAGTAGGGTGACCTTGGCTTTAAAGAAATCAGAGAGGCTAGACCATGCCAAAGTTCATGATAGAAAGAGACCTTGAAGGCGCCGGGAAACTAAACGCCGATCAACTTAAATCCATCTCTCAAACCTCATGCTCGGTATTGCAAAATTTAGGACCTGAGATCCAATGGATTGAGAGTTATGTGACCTCAGATCGCATTTACTGCGTTTATATTGCATCTGATGCTGATATTATTCGTCGACACGCAGAAATGGGAGGGTTTCCTGCGACGAAAATAAGCGAGATAAAGACGACGATCGATCCAACAAGCGCAGAGTGAGTCTGGCGTCTTGGCTAAAGACGGTCGCGTCCGCTGTCGTGGAGGCGAAGATGGAGACACTTAAGACTATTTATACGCGTTGTTCAGTAAGAGAGTATAAGCAAGATTCGCTTTCAGTAGAGTGTATTGAAAGTCTGATTGAGGCAGCTATTCATGCGCCAACAACAGCTAACCGTCAGGCCTGGTCTTTTACTGTCATAAGCGATCGTACGCTTCTCGACAGAATTTCACAAGAAGCAAAGCATTATATGACCAAAGAGCGTCCATTGGCGCTTCCTGAATATTTATATGACAAGCTGGCGACCGCTGACTTTCACGTTTTATACAATGCTCCGGCCTTAATTGTGATATCGGGGGAAATAAATCTTCCCTGGATGGCGGAAGATTGCGCATTGGCGGCGCAAAACCTCATGCTTGCCGCTCATGATGCAGGAATAGGCGCTTGTTGGATTGGTCTTGTTCAACCCTATCTGGCGACTGATGCGGGAAGTTCAGCATTGCGGCTTGGTGAAAGAAAGCATCCTATTGCGCCAATTATCGTTGGCTGGCCCGCGATGCAGTCGGTTCCTCCTTTAAAAAATAAAGCAATGATAGAATGGATCAATGAAGGGTCGCCTCATGTCTAAGCTTTAGGGCGAAGATCGAAAAATGCCCCCGCCACTAAGCGTTTCATAATGTGCGCGTATTAACTTCGAGTTATAGAATTTTTGCAAAAAAAGCGGCGCCGTCATTTGATGTGTTTTTGGGCGCTGCCAAAGGCTGTTTAATTGTCTCTTTGCGGCTCACGCGCTCTGTCTTTTCTTTCGCGCTCGAAAAAAGACTTTCTATATTGCTGATGCACAAGCGGATATTCTCATCAGCGAGTGTGTAATAGACTTTTTTAGCTTCTCGCCGATTAATAATGAGCTCAGCATGACGAAGTTCCGCGAGTTGCTGGCTTAAGGCCGGTTGACCAATCGCTGTCGCTTCATCAATCTCAGATACGGTTTTTTCGCCATCGAGCAGGCATGAAAGGATCATCAGGCGTTGCGCTTGTGCGTAAATTTTTAGTTTTTCCGCAATAGCGAGCGCATTTTCCCGAGATTGGAAAATTCTCATCTATTTTCTTTCTTTAATTTATAAAACCAATCACTGGCAGCGCCAGCTTGAAGAGCGGTTGGCAATGTTTGGTCTGGCGGCGTGAGTAAGTCATCGCCAGGGCGCCAGCCTTCAGGCGTAAACACATCGCCGGCAGCTGTTCTTTGTAGCGCCGCCATCATTCTCATCATCTCACTGACGCTACGCCCGACGGATAGCGGATACCATGTGATGGCGCGGATAACGCCGGCTGGGTCGATAAAATAACTCGCGCGCATTGCCGAGGAATCTGCGGAACGATCATCAATCATTCCATAAGCGCGACCAATGACCATGGATGAGTCTTCGACAATGGGGAAAGGGATGAGGACTTTGAACTTTTCCTGCATCGCCTGGACCCAGGCGACATGCGCATAGAGGCTGTCAACGGAGAGGCCAAGCAGAGCACAGTCCATAACTTCGAAATCAGACGCCGCCCGCGCTAACGCAACGAATTCGCTGGTGCAAACAGGCGTAAAATCAGCTGGATGGGAAAAAAAGATGAGCCAGCGCCCTTTAAACTGATTTAGGCTCAACTCTCCATGCGTAGAGCGCGCCTGAAAATTAGGCGCAATATCGCCAATTCTGAGTGGTTGCTGGACGTCGACGTGATGTTCATCAAGCATTTTTTGTGCGCCGTTTTTTGACTCTTGACTTAGCTCATTATTTAAATTACATACTTTCATAGTTTATGTAAGTCAATAGATATGGTCTCTGAGGGTCATGATGGAAGATAAAAATCTGATCGCCGCTACAGCGCAGGTCCGTCAGTCACAGGCGTCTGGAGCCATGCGGGCTATCGTCAAGACCTTCTTCGACGCGCCGACCTTTACTGCGACGCATGTCGTCCACGATCCAAAAACGCTGCGCGGCGCTGTCATTGATAGCGTTCTTGATTACGACCCGGCCTCAGGACGCACATCCAAGGCGTCTGCTGATTGCGTTATTGCTTATGTCAAGGAAATGGGCGTGACGATTGATTGGCATTTGGAAACGCACGCCCATGCCGATCATCTGTCTGCTGCGCCTTATCTACAGCAGCAGCTTGGCGGCAAGCTTGCCATTGGCGAGCACATCAAAACTGTTCAAGGAGTCTTTGGGAAAATTTTTAATTTCGGTTCAGAATTTGCGCGTGATGGTTCGCAGTTTGATACATTATTTTGTGATGGTGATCATTTCTCAATTGGCGATCTGCCCGCAATATGTCTTCATGTGCCAGGGCACACGCCAGCGGATCTCACCTATGTGATTGGCGATTGCGCTTTTATTGGCGATACGCTTTTCATGCCCGACTATGGCACAGCGCGAGCAGACTTTCCTGGCGGCGATGCCCGTCAGCTCTTTAAATCAATTCGTCGTCTGCTAACTCTGCCTGATGAGACGCGAGTGTTTTTGTGTCATGATTATAAAGCCGTCAATAGAACTGTGTTCGCATGGGAGACGACGATTGGCGCACAGAAGTCTGACAATATTCATGTTCATGACGGCGTCATGGAAGATGACTTTGTCGCGATGCGAACCAAGCGCGATGCAACGCTTGATCTGCCAACGCTAATTCTGCCCTCTGTTCAAATAAATGTTCGTGGCGGACATATGCCGCCTGCAGAAGAAAATGGCGTGAGCTATTTGAAAATACCTTTGGATCTCTTGTAATGGATATGTTGGCGCGCGCCATGCCCCTTCAAGGTTTTCTGGGCGGTGCAATGATTGGCCTTGCCGGCGCCATCATGTTGCTCACTGTTGGCAGAATTGCGGGCGTCAGCGGTTTATTGGCCCAAACATTTGGTTTCACGTCGTCGGGGAGCCTCAATCTTACAGCCGCTAGCTTCATTCTTGGCGTCCCGCTTGGCGCGGTGCTGACGCAATATGTTAACGGACCTGTTAGAAGCTTTTATCCTAGTTCCTTCACAACTCTCATTGTTGCAGGTCTCTTTGTTGGTTTTGGCAGTCGATTGGGCTCGGGCTGCACCAGCGGTCATGGCGTTTGTGGACTTTCTCGTCTGTCGCCGCGCTCACTTGTTGCAACATGCGTCTTCATGAGCGTGGCTATTGTCACAGTTGCGGTCATGAAGTTCTCAGGCTTAAGCAAGTGAATATGTCGGCGCTCCTCTCGCTCATTTCTGGCGTTGTTTTTGGCGCAGGTCTTGCTCTTTCCGGCATGGCGGATCCAACGCGCGTTACAGGCTTCCTGGACATCACTGGCGCTTTTGATCCAACATTAGCTTTTGTCATGGGAGGCGCTGTCAGCGTGATGGCGATTGCCTGGCGTGTACAACGTCACATGAATGCTCCGATTGCCGCAAAAAAATTTGATTTGCCTAAAACCATGCTCATTGATCGACGCTTAATTTTAGGCGCGTCTATTTTTGGCATTGGGTGGGGCATTGCTGGTCTCTGCCCAGGTCCCGCACTTGCAGGCCTTGTGATTGTTCCAGACAAAGCCATTATTTTTGTTTTGGCTATGCTGACTGGAATGGGACTTTATCGCTTTATTGATGCGAGATTTTCAGAAAAATAACGCAAGAAAAGAGATGCGTTAAAAAAACCATTAGGGAGAATGTAAGATGAGCCTTGCTGGAGAGACGCAAAATCAGAATTGCTATGATGTCGTGATTGTTGGCGGCGGCGCAGGCGGCGTTGCAACAGCCTCAAGTCTTTTAAAGCGCCGTCCAAAGCTCTCAATCGCAATCATTGAGCCTGAGGAGATACATTACTATCAGCCAGGCTTTACGCTCGTTGGCGCAGGCGTCTTCACGCCAGATTCTGTCTGGCACCCGATGGAGAAAATTCTTCCCAAAAAGACAACATGGATCAAGCATGCTGTGACAAGTTTCATCCCGGATAACAATGAGCTATTATTGTCAGATGGATCTCATGTCAGCTATCGCATGCTCGTTGCCTCTCCAGGCATCAAGCTTAATTGGACGGCGATACCTGGTCTCAATGAAACGCTAGGGCGTAATGGGGTTACCTCAAACTATCTGCCTCATCTTGCGCCTTATACGCATGAAATGGCGGATAGTTTAAGAAGTGGGCGCGCTTTATTTACGCAACCACCTATGCCGATCAAATGCGCGGGCGCGCCACAAAAGGCCATGTATCTTTCTTGTGATAATTGGCTGCGTCGTAACGTTTTATCCAACATCAATGTTCAGTTTCATACAGCTGGTAATGTCCTTTTTGGCGTCCCTGCCTATGTCCCAGCTCTGATGAAATATATTGAACGCTATGGAATAGACCTAAATCTTGAGTCAAAACTCGTAAGTGTCGATGGGGATGCGCGCGTTGCGACATTTGAGCGTAAAAATAGCGCGGGCGAGATAGAGCGGATTCAGCGTGAGTTTGATATGCTTCACGCTGTTCCGCCACAAACGGCTCCAGATTTTATTGCCAAGAGCCCGCTTGCAAGCGAGACAGGATTTATTTCCGTTGATCAAGATACGCTTCAACACACACGTTACCCGAATATTTTTGCTCTAGGAGATGCGACGACAACGCCAAATGCAAAGACGGCGGCGGCGGCGCGCAAACAGGCGCCGGCTGTCGCGATCAATCTGATTTCAGTTCTGGAGGGTGGCGAACCCGTCGTTGCATATGATGGTTATGGCTCCTGTCCCTTAACGGTAGAGCGCGGAAAAATTGTTCTTGCTGAATTTGGCTATGGCGGCAAACTTCTACCAAGTTTTCCAAAATGGCTTCTTGACGGCACGCAGCCAACGCGCGCTGCATGGTATCTCAAGGATCGCCTTCTGCCGCCGATTTACTGGCATTTCATGCTGAAAGGACGGGAATATCTCGCCAAGCCGCATGTGTATAACAAAAAGACAGGAGAGGCGGTTCAGTGACGATTGCCGCGCTCACGCAACTAATCCCTGCGGAACTATCTCAATATTTTCCTGGCGTGTTTAGTGGCGGGCTTGTTGGCTTTGTCCTAGGCTTGGTTGGCGGCGGGGGGTCGATCCTTGCTGTGCCTTTGATGGTTTATGTTGTGGGTGTAAAAGACCCGCATATCGCCATTGGCACGAGCGCCTTTGCCGTTGCCTTAAACGCCTTTTCTAATCTTTTGACCCATGCGCGCGCTGGTAATGTTAAATGGCGCTGTGGCGGCATGTATTCTTCTGCAGGCATTATTGGCGCTTTAGTCGGCTCTACCCTTGGAAAAGAGTTTGACGGGCAGAAGCTATTACTCCTCTTCGCTGTCATTATGATCTTAGTAGGCGTCACCATGCTACGCGGACGCGGTAATCAGGGAGATCCTGGCGTTGAATGCACGGTTGCAAAAGCGCCTAAGGTTTTAGGTTATGGGTTTGGCACGGGTTTGTTTTCCGGTTTTTTTGGTATTGGCGGCGGCTTTTTGATTGTTCCAGGTCTGGTTGGGTCAACAGGCATGCCAATTTTGAAGGCTGTTGGCACATCGCTTGTCGCGGTAACAGCCTTTGGCTTAACAACTGCCTTTAATTATGCTGCTTCAGGTTTTGTTGATTGGCGCCTTGCTGCAATTTTTATTGGCGGCGGCGTCATTGGCGGTCTTTTTGGCGCCAAAGTCGCAAAAAAATTAGCAGGATCTGGCGATCAGCTGACAACCGTCTTTGCCAATCTGATTTTCTTTGTTGCAGGCTATATGATCGCCAAGACGCTGTTTGCAATTTGATCAGCTATTGAGCGCAGAAGGCGGGATTTTTTATTATCGGCTTTAGGAGGAAATAATGGTGAGTGATTGGCAAGATCTTGTAACGAAACTCTCCGCCGATATACGCGCGCTCAGGGTTGGGACGCCAGATATCATGAAATCCTTCACAGCGATGGGAGCGTCAGCTGGCGCAACTGGCGCACTTGACGCCAAAACTAAAGAACTCATTGCGCTTGCGATTGGCGTATCGATACGCTGCGATGATTGTATCGCCTTTCATAGTAAAGGAGCAGTTCAGCATGGCGCAACGCGTGAGGAAGTGTTAGAAACACTATCAATGGCGATCTATATGGGCGCTGGACCTTCTGTTATGTACGCCAGTCATGCGCTAGCGGCATTTACGCAATTTAGCGAAGAAAAATACGTCTGATCAAAGCCAAAAATTATATTCTCTAAAGGAGGGCTCCATGCATTTCGTGATCTCCGCAACCTATGGCCCGACAGATCCAACCAGAGCGATGCTGCCGTTTATTTTTGCGGCCTCTGCTCTACAGGATGGTGATCAGGTAACCATGATGCTCTTTGCCGACGCAGTCTATTCAGCGGTGGAAGGCGCAGCAGGCAAGCTTATTCCTGTTGGACCGCCAAATAGATTTGATGAGGTAGCTGCGCATCCAAACATGCAGATCCTCGCTTGCAAACCATGTTTAGAAGCGCGAGGTCTTGGACTCGTCCAGCTTGATAAGAGAATTAAGCTTGCGGGCATGAATGAGTTTCATGCTGCAGCCAAGAAGCCAGACGCGCGTATTGTAAATTTCTAAAAAATAAAACTCAAAGGAGGTTCACATGAATAAGAATAAATTTTTATTGACGTCTGCTGCAAGCGCAGTGCTGCTTTTTGGCTTAACAACGGCATATGCGCAACAGCCCGCAAATTCCGGTCAGATGGATCATTCTACGATGGACCATAGTGGACATGGCGGCGCAGCGACGCAATGGGCAGATCCAGGCAAAGCAAAGCCGAATAATGTTGTCGATGGCATGGAAATGCGTGGTGGTGATAAAGCCATGGGTGGCGGCATGATGGGCGGGATGGATCACGGCGCTGGCCATGGCGGCGGTATGGGCCATGGCGGCGGAATGATGCAAAAAATGATGTGCGGATTTGCCGAGCAGATTGATGGTCGACTTGCCTTTTTGAAGGCCGAATTGAAGCTAACAGAGCAACAAAACGCTGCCTGGAACACTTTCTCTGACGCCTGGCGCGGCGCCGCGTCAAAAGCGCTTGCTAAATGCGATGCGATGGGCGCGCATATGAATATGCAGCATGGCGATGGCGGCGTTATCGGTAAGCTTTCTATGATGGAAATGCATATGACCGATCATCTTGAGGTTGTGCGTGCTCAAAAGGCTGCGCTTGAGCCATTATTTAATGTTCTCGATGACAAGCAGAAAAAAACAGCCAATGACATTTTTGCAGAGACCATGAAGGTTGGCATGCAGATGGGCGGTCATATGAAACATGATGGCGGCATGAAACATTAAGCCTGTTTCTAAAGTCTGCGTAAATTACCAGGCGAGACGTTCTCGCCTGGTAAAAATTGGGACGTCTTGCTCTAACCGTTAAGAAATGAGCAAGGCGTCTATTTTTTATCAAGATAGAATTTTTCTTAAACTGTCATGCTTTGCCAGTAAGGCGTTCTTTGTGTTTATTTGAAGTAAAGCGCTTTACGGACTTTTGGCGGGATTGCATCATCATAATGCGTTGCATTGTAAAATATTTCGCATGAGAAGGCGACAAATCTCAGCATTTTTAAAATCACGCCTTGATAGAGGGGAAAGATTAGAATTGTTGAGGCGTCAAAAAGACTGAATTTTTGTTTTGTTGATAAAATTGAAAGCGCAATATTAAAAATATAAATAAGAAGCATGAAGAGATACATTAAGATAAAATAGGGAACAGCCAGATCCTGCAATCGCGCGAATAACCAGGCGATATAGAAGGGAAATATCAGGGTTTGTAGAAATTCGAATAAAGAGAAATCAAGCCTGGTTAGCGTATCTGCGAGACTTTCATTTGGACGAAATACTTTCAAGCTTTTAAACATCATTAATCTAATTCTCAAAATATCCGTATCCCAGCGAAATCTTTGTTTAAAAAGCGCAGAAAGCGAGACAGGCGCATCAACAAAGGCCACGGACTCTCTGACAAACCGCGCCTTGTAACCAAGTTCCTTAATTCTCAATGTTAATTCCAGATCATTAGCAGAATTAACATTATGTCCGCCGAGCGCCAAAAAAACATCTTTACGAAACATCATATAAGCGCCGGAGCAGCAGGAGACCGCGCCGAATAAATCCTGAATAGATCTGCCGATTTCAACTGAGACAAGATATTCAACAGCTTGCAGGGATGTCCATAATGAGTCATCCTTATTGCGAATTGGCAGGTTGCCACTGGCGACGCCTACGGTCTCATCTTCAAAAACATTTGCCAGAAGTTCAATGCCATCAGGCGTTATGAGCGTATCGTCATCGATCTGCAAAATGAGATCGCCCTTTGCAAATCTGACTGCGTGATTGACAGAAGCGTCTTTTCCGCAGGGCTGATCGTGATGGATGAATTGGGTAATCAGTCCAGCATCCAGAGCTTCCTCTGCATAAGATTTTGTTGCGTCTGTCGACCCATCGTCGATGATAATGATCTCTAATGGTTTGAGTGTTTGCTGTTGCAGCGCATTAATGTTGCGCCAGAAATTAGCTTCTCCATTCAATAATGACATTACAATCGAAATCTTTGGTTTGAAATTGGGAATAATTTTTGGTTGAGTTAAAATCAAGATGACATAGGCTATGGTGCCAAAAACATATCTTGGAAGATCAAAGATAATAGCGCTCACACATAAAAGATAAAAATCAGATCGATAAATGAGATAGAGACTGTGGGCGTATTCTTCACTCATCTTGAAGGCCCTTTCTTCTTGCTGGCTCTTCACGCCATCAATCATTCTGTATAAGCGACACAATTGTGTATACAGCAGTCTGTTCTATCAATAGTGTTAATCATAAGAAATGTATAAATTATCCTTTTTAGGAGCTCAATGAGATGGCTGTGCTTGTAACAGGCGGGGCTGGCTATATTGGCAGTCACATGGCGCTTGAATTACTGGACGCTGGCGAGAGGGTTGTCGTTCTCGATGATTTATCAACTGGCTTTCGCTCATTGGTTCCAGCAAAGGCTGTTTTTTTAGAGGGCGATATAGGCGATCAAGCCTTGCTTCATCACATTATACATGACCACGACATATCAGAAGTCATTCATTTCGCAGCAAAACTTGTCGTGCCAGACTCTCTTCTTGACCCCTGCGCCTATTACAAAACGAATGTCTCTAAGACACAGGCGCTCCTTGATGTGTTGATAGAAAGTAAGATTAAAAAATTTATATTTTCCTCAAGCGCTTCGGTTTATGGCAATCCTCAAAGCAATCCTGTCGCTGAAAATGCGCATTTGGCGCCTTTGTCGCCTTATGGCCGATCCAAGCTCATGGTTGAATGGATGTTAGAGGATCTTTCAAGAGCCTATGACTTTTCATGCGTTGCGCTACGATATTTTAATGTCGCTGGGGCTGATCCGAAGGCGCGATCGGGTCAATCTACGCATAATGCTACGCAATTAATAAAAGTTATCTGTCAGGCGGCGCTTGGAATAAGATCATCAGTTTTGGTCTATGGCGCTGATTACCCGACCCCTGATGGCACCTGTATCAGAGATTTCATACAAGTTACGGATCTTTGTCGCGCGCATTTAGCCGCGCTGCACTATTTGAGAAATAACGGTAAGAGCGACGTTTTTAACGTTGGCTATGGAAAAGGCTATTCTGTTTTTGAGACTGTTGAGGCGCTCAGGCGCATTGCGCAAAGGGACATCAAAGTCGAGATTGCGCCGCGCAGGGCAGGCGATCCTGCTGTTGTTGTTGCTGAAAATCATAAAATTACAACAACTCTTGGATGGGAGCCCTTGTATAATAATCTGGATGACATCATTCGACAGGCCTTTGCTTGGGAAAAGAAAATACAGATGGCGCCGGATGCTTTATGCTTCATTAAGTGATGGCGGTTCCCTTACAAAAAGTTGATCA
Organism: Methylocystis sp.; assembly: GCA_036795145.1. Taxonomy (GTDB): domain Bacteria; phylum Pseudomonadota; class Alphaproteobacteria; order Rhizobiales; family Beijerinckiaceae; genus Methylocystis. Next base: position 25,636 of record DAIRFH010000007.1, read on the forward strand.
TGGCCAATGGCGTAAGATTTACCAGACGTAGAGTCGTGAGCTTAGTTGCTGCTGCTCAACTTGTAGGATTGAAAGCATCTGCGGAGTCTTTGAGGCCTGACATGGCTCTGTGGGTTTGGGAGGATATTTTTTCTGCGCCAGAAGAAATTGAGCGCTTTGTCGTAAAATATCAGATTAAGACAATATTTTTATTTATCTCACCTGAACGCGCTGACGACTTATTGGCGCGACATAAGGACTGTGTTGCGATAATTTCAAATCTGAAAGAAATGGGGGTCAAGATTTTAGCCCTTGCTGGCGAGCCAGAATGGGCTTGGGGTGAGAAAACTCTGACCAATTATGCGCGACAACTCATCAAAATGGCGACACAGACGTCATTATTTGATGGGCTGAGTTTCGACGTTGAGCCTCAGGCGCTTCCTGAATGGGAAGATATAAAAGGACAAAAACGGCTGATTGCTGGCACGCTCAGCTTTTACGATCACATACGCGCCATGGCGCCTCAAGCGACGATAGACATTGCCGTTAATCCGATTTTCTCGCAACTAACAAGTGAAAACGGCATATTCATGAGCGAGCTTGCGGCTAAAGCATCCTCTCTCTCTCTCATGGCCTATCGATTGGATGTTCAACGTGCGATTTCTTGGGCGATGGCGTCAATTCAGCAGTTTGAAGCGCTAGGGCGATGGTGGAGGATGGGCATTCTTGTTGGGGAGGGAGAAAAGGGAACAAGCTTACAGGGCGCAACGATTGCTGATTTCACTAAGTTTACCGTTGAGCTTGATCGTCTTATTACTAATAAGTTTCATCCATCCTTTTATCAGGGCTTAGTGATTGAGGATTATAAGGCGTTAAAAAAAATCTATGAAAAGCCCTGATTTCTAAACAAACATCCTCAATTTATTGTAGTTTCAGCTGTTTTAATCTTTCTTTTTATCGACACGCGCCAGTTCATTTTCTAAATAATGAATTGTTCGTTTCAAGCCCTCAACCAGCGAAACGCGCGGCTCAAACCCCAAGGCTTTTGAAGCGAGATGAATATCTGGTTGACGTCGCGCTGGATCGTCGGGTCGCAGAGCTTCAAATTTGATTTGTGATTTTGAGCCTGTCAATTCTCGAATGATCTCATAGAGTTCGAGCATTGTATGTTCTTCAGGATTGCCAAGATTGACGGGACCGAGATAGGGGCCGTTATAGTCCATGAGCTTGATAAGGCCATCGACAAGGTCATCGACATAGCAAAAGGAACGTGTTTGCGTTCCTTCCCCATGAATGATGATTTCTTCCCCCTTTAGCGCATGAATAATAAAATCGCTGATGACACGCCCATCATTGAGCTGCATTCTTGGCCCATATGTATTGAAGATACGCGCCATACGGCTATCAACGCCATATTGCTGATGGTAATCAGAGCATAGCGTTTCTGTCGCTCTTTTTCCTTCATCATAGCACGAGCGTTCGCCAACAGGATTGGAATTGCCCCAGTAATGTTCTTCCTGAGGATGGCGTTCAGGGTCACCGTAGATTTCAGAGCTTGAGGCTTGAAGGAGCCGTGCGCCTGTTTTCTTGGCCAGATCAAGTGCGTGAATGGCGCCGTAAACGCTTGTTTTAAAACAATGGACTGGATCAGAACGGATGCGCCATAGGGAGGCAGGGCAGGCAAGATTATAGATTTTTGCCACCTCAAGATCGAAAGAATTTATGACATCTTGTTCAATGAGCTTGAAATCTGAACGATGAACAAAGCCGGATATATTTTCCAACCGACCCGTATAAAAATTATCAAGACAAATGACTTTTGAATTTCCTGCAAGCAATCTGTCAATAAGATGCGAGCCGATGAAGCCTGCGCCGCCAGTAACAAGAATGGGCCTGTCAGTGAGATTGCTGGTCAAATAACGAGATTCCTTCATATGAGAGTAGAAAACAATCCGCCTTCTAGTCATTGACGGCGTTTTACAGAATTCACTCTAACATAAATAAAATAATATTATCCGTATATTTTATGAAATATGTCGCGCTTTCATTTGATTTCTATGTTACGCCTCTAAGAGTTTTAATTTTACATTCTTGTTTAAAGGTAAAATAATGTCCAATAAAATGATTATGTCGATAACAGGCCTGGGATATGTGGGATTGCCAGCCGCCGTGGCATTTGCCAAAAATTACGAGATTATTGCCTTTGACTTTGATAAAGAGAGAATAAAAGAACTCCGTGCTGGTTGTGATCGCACGCTAGAGGTCAGTCACGACGAACTCATTCTTGTGTCATCTAATATTTCATATGTTGACGAGCCTTCTGAGCTTTGTCGAGCAACAATTCATTTTATTATTGTCCCGACACCAGTGAATAATGCCAATGAACCAGATTTAAGGCTTCTTGTGAGCGCAACAAAAACTGTTGGCAAGCATATTAAAGAGGGCGATATCGTCATTTATGAATCCAGCGTTTATCCTGGCGCTACAGAAGAAGAATGCATTCCTCTTCTTGAGGCTGAGAGCGGCCTAAAATTTAATGATCAATTTTCAGTTGGCTATAGTCCTGAAAGAATAAATCCTGGCGACAAGGTTCATGGCTTTAAGAACACAATTAAGATTGTATCAGCCTCTAATGCGGCTGCACTAGAGGCTGTATATAATATTTACAGCAGCGTTATTGATGCAAAAATTCATCGCGCGCCAACAATTAAAGTCGCCGAGCTTGCAAAAATAATTGAGAACACGCAAAGGGATATCAATATTGCCCTAATGAATGAGCTTTCTCATATTTGCCATCGACTTAATATTGATACGGGGGATGTGTTAGAAGCGGCCGGCACAAAGTGGAATTTTTTGCATTTTACGCCTGGATTAGTCGGCGGCCATTGCATTGGCGTTGATCCATATTATTTGACGCACCGGGCTGAGCGGGCAGGGTATCATCCTGAGGTTATTCTGGCTGGACGTCGGATTAATGATGGCATGGGGTTTTATATCGCTCAGGCTGTCGTTCGTCATTGTATGAAGAATAATATTTACCAGCCGAGCGCAATCATCCTTGGTATTACCTTCAAGGAAAATGTTCCAGATATTCGCAATACAAGGGTAGTTGAAATTTATTCAGAGCTCAAAAGCTACGGCGTTGATGTGCAGATCGCGGATGCTTTTGCCTTCCCTGATAATGTCAAAGGTGAGTTTGGCATTGATTTGACGCCTTTTGAGGCGCTGAAGCCAGCGTCAGCAATCATTTTAGCTGTCTCCCATGATTGCTATGTTGAGGGCGGCTGGAGCATGATTAAAAGCCTTCTAGTGGGAAGTAGTAAATTTGTCGCAGACGTCAAACATACGCTCGAACGTGCTCATAAGCCCGAAGACATTACTCTATGGCGGCTCTAAAATAATTGGCGCTTGTCATTCACCGTGAAATTTTGATTGATAGATCATATTCAGTTATACCTAACTCTGGATGGTGAACATTGGGTGTTGAGTAAAATTTAAATTGACGGAGGATCACTCAATTTCTTTAAAAGTAAGCAATGCCCGATCGTGCGGCTAGGGTTGTGGAATAAATTCGTCTGTTATCACTCAATTTCACAGGACAATAATCTTGGAGCCAAAGCCGCCTCACATAAAAATTTCTGATCCTATTGAGAATAGGCGGATGAATAGCGCAAGATCAGTTAGAATTATCTACGGATTAAGTATTCTTGGTCTTGTGTTTTTTTTGCTTTGGTATTTTGCAAGATTTACTTTTTTCTTGGAAGGAACGGGCCGCGTCTCAGCCAAGGATTATTTTTTATCAGAACCATATAATGTCAAAATAAAGAATATTTATGTTGTGCCCGGGACGAATGTTGAAGCCGGCGACGTCCTTGCGGAATTTGAATCCTTCCAGGTTGATCAATATATCACTGATATTTTAAAAGCTATTACAGAACAGACAACGAAAGAAGCGGATTTAAAAATTCGATTGGCGACGGCTATCGCCTCTAAGACTACAGGATTTAAGCGCTCTGATTTTGCAGCGGAATCTGTGCGTAAAATGGAACGCCTGCCGCAGGGTCTGTTTAGCAATCAAGACCGGATCCCGTTTTACCGCGAACAGGCTATGGCCAAGAAAGACGCCTCAACGGTCTCTGCTGAGATTGATGAAATAACCAAACAATTGGAGATACTCTCCAATAATCGTCAGATGTTGCATGATCGCATTGATAAAATCCGTAAGGATTTTCAAAACGGTCAGATCCTGGCCCCAATTGACGGTATTATTGGCGCGCGTCTAGCGAATACGGGCGCAACCGTTATTGCGGGCGAGGTAATCGCAGAGGTCTTTGATAAAAAAGACATCTATATTGATTGGGAAATACCGCTTGGCAGATTCATTGAGCCAAAAGTCGGAGATCCGGTATTTATCGTGAGCGGCTTTGCCACAATGGAAGGAAAGATTTCAGATATTTATCCTATTTCAACAAAACTTGGAGAAAATCTGAAAGAAGTTTTCTCTAGCGCGCCTCAAGGACAGACGGCGCGCATCAGAGTTGATTATCCTGAAAAACTGGAGAAATTTGCAATAGATTCTCTTGTAACGATACGCATGAATTACAATACGATCTTGGATGATCTCTTTCGTTTCTTTATGGGTTGGTTTGCCAAGTCATGACGCCAAAGCGGCTTTGCGAGCGCTGTCATGTTGAAGGTCTGAGAAAGCATAGCGTTATTCATCATTACCTTTGCGCCTATGTTGGTCCAGACTATGATTTTGCTCATCACAATAATGCCGCCATCTGCCCTAAATGCAAAAGGGCTCTGAATAATAACCCTAGAGACTGGGAAGATATTGGCGGTAGTTTTTATTGCAGCAGCTGTGGCGCAGAATATATGGAATAAGCTCAGGCTATTTTCTGGTAAAGTAGGAATATAGCGAAAATGACAGTCTGCTGACCAAAAAACCAAATATGATCGATGCGATAATAATAATACCAAAAAGCACGATATTAAACTCTCTCATGCCTGAGTAAAGATAATAACACAGTAAGAGAGCGGCCGTTAGAAAGCTAAAAATTAGAACCTTATCGGCTTTTCGCCGATAATAAATCAAGGGTTCATGTTTTTCTTGAATCTGGTCTTCTTGACGTCTTCCAGGCATCGCCGCCTCTTTGAATAAAGGGTTTATTGTTAATGATTCAGAGTGATCGCCAGAAAGCCTAGTAATATTGCGTAATATTGTTTTGCATAAGGGCAATGCATTATTACGCAGGCATGTGATACTATCTTTAACATATACTATGTGCAATAGTGACCATTATGGAAACAGAAACAGAAAGAAAAATCACGGCTAAGCTGATCCAGCTCGAAGCTGAAATCGCTACTTTGAGAGATGGCTATTTAGCCGTTAACAAGCGTTATTCGGAAACGCTCCAGTCCATGAAGCAGCTAACTGATTTTTCTCTCGAGGCCGCGCTGCGCGCCGCCTCCGCGGCAGAGAAATGCGCTTTGGCCTGCAAGAACGCCTCATTAGCAGCGATGAGAGCCGCGGAGGCCTCAGTTATAGATGCCGCGAACTCAGCTGTTGAGGCCGCGAGTCTTGCCGCGATTGCCGCAGCTGAGTCGGCCGCGGCAGCTTCCGCAGCCGCCTCCGCGGCCGCTTCCTCGGCGGCGCTACAAGCGGAGGAAACGGCCAGTCAGGCTTCTGTTGAAGCAGCACGCGCCACATCTCGCGCTACAGAGGCGGCGGCCGAGGCAGCAAGAATGGCCAGTAACGCCGTTGCTGCGGCTAAGAATCTAGGCTTAATCAATGGTAAGAAATGACGCTATTGTCGCTCATTGATTGGCAAGCGCTAGGTTTGACGCGATTTATTGCCTCCTCTTGAGAGGTAGAGTTAAAAATGACGACGTCAGACAAAATGCTTACTGATGGCGCGACAAAACAGCGAAATATGGATGATGCCCCGCTCATCACGCGCAAGATTAGAGCCCTTCAGTCAAATATAAACGATATTTTTAACATTGTCTCATTTGGCGCTCTTATCATTGATGAGACAGGTATTTGTGAAAGCGTGAACAATACGCTTTTGGCGTGGCTTGATCGCACCAATGAAGAAGTTGTCGGCAAGATAGCATTTCAAGATTGGCTTACGCCTGAAAGTCATGAAAAATTTATTGGCGATAAGGATCGGGTCACGGTTTTCAATATAAATAATGTTGAATTATCCATAATAAATAAAAAGGGGTTTGTTCACAAAACCCTTATCTCTGCTTTCCCGCTTGGTAGCGTTAATGGCGACAAGAAGCATTATCGATTTATTCTCGTCGACATAACAGAGAAGCTTCATGAATTAGAACGACATAGAGTTGAAAGTCTCGCCTTTAACTCAACATTTGGCATCTGTATCGCGGATAAAAATGGTAAGATATTACATTGTAACCAAGCGATAAAAGATCTCGTTGGCTATAATAGCCAAGAGATAGGAGATCTTGTCCAGAATAAAAAATTATCTTCGAGATCTGATAAGAATTATATAGCAGAGATTGTTGCCTCTTTAGAGAAAAATAAAAAGTGGGAAGGAGAAGTTAATGATTATCGCAAAGATGGCGAATTATTTACAGGATGGCTCACCATACAGCCCCTTCAAGATTCTGATGATAAGACGATTTATTATGTCGCAAGTCTCTACGATTTAACAGAGAGCAAAAAATTACAAAGAAAGCTGACCTGGCTTGCCGAGTTTGACTCTCTAACCCATCTGGCCAATCGTAGAAAATTGTCTGAGAGATTACGACGCGAAATATCCATTTCTCGACGAAGTGGACTATTCGGCGCCGTTTTTTTCATTGATCTTGATAATTTCAAAGCTATTAATGACGCAAAGGGGCATGCGGCAGGCGATAAATTACTAATCGAAACCTCGCATCGATTAAGTCAATCCCTGCGCGCAGAAGATATGGTGTCGCGACTGGGCGGCGATGAATTTGTTATCCTTATCACCGATTTAAGTTCGGATGAAAAAAGAGCGGCCTATCAAGCTAAAATGAACGCAGAGAAGCTTTTGGGCGTTCTATCAAAATCTTATGAAATCGACGACTTTGATTTTAGATGTACGGCAAGCATTGGCATTGCGATGTTTGGCGGCAATGATCAGGTCGATGACCTCATTCACAATGCAGATCTTGCAATGTATCAGGCAAAAAAATTAGGTAGAAATCGCTTACAATTTTTCAATCAGCAAATGCAAGATGCGACAGTAAGTCAAATTATTCTTGAGCAAGACTTGAGGCGAGCAATCATTGAGCATGAACTTGATTTGTATTTTCAACCGCAATTTGATGAAAATTTCAGGGTTTTTTCAGCTGAAGTTTTGCTGAGGTGGCGCCATCCAGATCGAGGATTAATGATTGCGGAGGATTTTATCCCGCTTGCCGAAGAGACTGGATTAATTCTTCAAATTGGCGCCTTAGTGATTCAGCGAGTATGTGAGCAATTACTGAAGTGGGAAAAGGATCCTGATGCAGGTAATATATCATTGTCGATAAATATTAGCGCACGACAATTTATTGAGCCAAAATTTGATGAGTTTGTTCTGGCAGTTCTTAAGAAAACACATGTCAATCCAGCAAAATTATTATTTGAACTCACTGAAACGATTGTCCATAATATTTTTGATACCAAAAATAAGATGATAAATATTGGCGCAACAGGCGTTCGGTTTTCATTAGATGATTTTGGAACTGGTTATTCGTCCCTTTCTGTTTTAACAGAATTGCCAATTTGGCAATTAAAGATCGACAAGAGTTTTATAAAAAATCTTTTTATAAAAAAGTCATCGCAAATTGTTACAGAAACGATTATTGGCATGTCAGAAAGTTTGGCATTGAATGTGATTGCAGAAGGAGTAGAAACCCATGAACAATTGCAATTTCTTCGAGCCAAGGGCTGTAGTAATTTTCAAGGAAATCTTCTTGGCGCTCCTATGCCGATTGATAGGTTCGAAAAATTCTTGCGCGAACAAAATAATGCTCAATGATGGTAGCTTATAATGAGATAGCATAGAACCTCTCATTCAGGCTCACGCTTTTTTCAAAAACTAACCTGGGGACGATAATGCAGGGGGATCATTTTGATTATCGCGAGCTTTTTATGGCGACACGCGATGCGATTATGCTGCTTGATCCGTCTTCAGGACAATTTCTAACCGCTAATCCCAGCGCCTTAAAGATGTTTGGCGCTGATAGCATTGAGCAATTTCTTGCATTAAAACCATGGGAGCATTCGCCCAAACGACAGCCTGATGGAAGTCTCTCGTTAGAAAAAGCCCGCGCCTTTATAGCTGCGGCTGAAAATGGCGCGCCGCAGCTTTTTGAGTGGACGCATCAGCTGCTTAATGGCGCTGAGTTTCCAGCTGAAGTTCTTTTGACGCCAATTATGCAGGCAGACAAAATACTCATTTACGCAACAGTTAGAGATATTAGCGACCGTTATGCAGCCATCACGGCGCTTAAAGAAAGTTTTAAATTAACGATTGGCGTGATCGCAACAGCAATTGAAAAACGTGACGCCTATACAGCAGGACATCAGCGCCGCGTCGCGGTGTTGGCGCGAAGAATAGCCTTTGAGCTTGGCTTGACCGCCTCGCAAATTGAAGGCCTCTCTCTTGCGGCCTCAATTCATGATGTTGGCAAAATCTGCGTGCCGGCTGAAATTTTAAGTAAACCATCAGGCTTGTCGCCGCTTGAATATCAGCTCATTCAGACGCATGTTCAGGCGGGATTTGATATTATTAAAGATATTAAATTTCCCTGGCCAATTGGTCAGATCCTCTTGCAGCATCACGAACGTCTGGATGGTTCTGGTTATCCAAATGGCTTAAGGTCTGAAGCGATTTTATTTGAAGCTAAAATTCTTGCGGTCGCCGACGTCGTCGAGACGATGCTGTCGCATCGCCCTTATCGTCCAGCTCTTGGGCTTGATGTCACGCTTGATGAAATAAGAAACGGCAAAGGTCTTCTATACGACGCAACCGTTGCTGATGTGTGTATCAGTCTTTTCACAGACAAAGGCTTTGTTTTTGAGTAGATTTTAATAAAACCCTCTCGTCCGCGTATTGGATACATCCAAATTATGTTCTCGACATAAGCGCATAGCCGTATGAGGGGATTTTTAAATAAAAATTAAAGCCTCTTCTATTCGCACGCTCATCCAATCATTTACTGAATGCATCACTCGTGGAGTAAATATGAAACGCTTTCTTTTAACTATTTTCTTAATATTCAGCTGGAGCGTATCATTTGCTCAAGTTCAAATTAATCGCCCAGGATTTGTTCCAAAGGGTCTACTGATCTGCGATGAGTTAACTTGCAAATTACTGCCGGATGATCGGGAGACGCCCGCCCAAATTCTGTCTTATGATCCTCAGGTTGGCGTTTCCGTTCTCATCAATAAAAAACGTTATGTTGTTCCTGGAAATGATGTGATGGTCAATAATGCCGCTAAGGTCATTGGCAAGAAATGTAATATTCCCTTAGGCGATTATATCCATAACAAACGAGATTGCATCGATAGTGAGAACGAATAAGATTTTTGCTTTTTCAACACTGAGTTTGAACAAAAAACTAGCTTGCTGGCAGGAGCGCGCCAATAGTGGCTGCGCTCAGAAGCGTTAAATCATGAATAGCAAGCATGAGCCGACTTGGACGCACCGCCTCATTTAAGAGGCCAAGACTGGCGACATTCACGATTGACCAGCCAATACCAATGATAATCATTCCTAGTGTCACGGGTATGATAAGGTTATTTAGAAATACGCCGATCGCGCCAAGGCATAACAGGACGCATCCGCACAATAATGCTGGCAGGGTTGGAAAAAATCTTGGCCAGCGCGCGGCAAGAGCGGCAGGTCCATACATCGCTAGAAGATGACCGCTCATCGCGCCGCCAATAAACACAGGCGTTGCTGAACAACGCGCCAGCGTTAGCGGTCCGTGCAGCATTGTCGCCGCCATCATCAACCACGCCAGCGCGCCAGCTCCTGTGGCCATGAAAAATCGCCAATTGAATTCTGCAGGTTGAGCACAGGCTGTTGCGATAGCGCGCATATGCGGCAGACGCGATGAAAGCGCAAGGGCGCCAATATGCAGTCCTGCGGCGATCAGGAAAATCTTGCCTGCATTAATTGTAAGGACAAAGAAAGCAGGCGTTAGCACTGCCGCTGCTATGCCGCCAGAAAAGACGACGAGTCCTGCCTGAAGAGAGGCCTGCGCCGCGATATGACGATAAAACAGAGCAAATCCTTGCGCGAGCCCCAGCCAAAAGGCGCCAACACAGAGGGCGAAAAAATTCATATGCAGAAGGGCGAAGGCTGATAGCGCGCCGCCAGCAGCGCCAAGACTGGCTCCTAATCCAAACGCCGCCTGTCTGCCAAAGGCGTCAAGAAGAAGCGCCGCCGGCACGCTTGCAACGGCTGCGCCAATCATCATGAGCGCGAAAGGTAGACCAATCAGAGTGAGGGAAGGCGCGAGTAAACGGCTTTGTTCAGGCAAAATTGTAAGGACCAGCGCCTGCGCCAGAATGGCAAGGCCATATCCTGCAGCCAGGATAAGGCGGTTATCAGTAATTGCCGCCTCATCTTGTAAGGGTGGACATAAGCAGCTGAGTTGTCCGGCGCGCATATGATCGTCGCGCTGGTCTTTCATATTCATAAGTCTTTCTCAATGTCGTCATCCATCAACACACGATGCGCGGCGCCATCAAGATCGTCAAATTGTCCAGACCTTAAAGACCACATAAAGGCGACGAGGCCTATTGCGCCCAGTAATAGCGCAAGCGGGACAAGAAAGAGCAGTATCGTCATAGAAATGTCTCAGCTAAAAATCCTTCCTCACGATCCATTGAGCTTTCTTTTTCATCGCCCGTCAGATCGTCTTTGCCGGCACGCAGCGCATTCAACGTCACCAGCAGGGATGAACCTGACATTGCAGCTGCTGCAATCAGGGGCGTCAAAAGCCCGGCCATAGCGAGTGGCACCGCAAAAATATTATATATGACAGAGAGCGCTAAATTTTGGCGCATCAGGCGCCGCGCCTGCCGGGCGATGGCGAGTGTCGTTATAATGGGTGCAAGCCTTTCCCCTAAAAAGACGGCGTCAGCCGCAGCCTGGGTCAGTTGCGTCGCCTCAATGGGTGAGATCGACGCATAGGCGGCGGCAAGCGCAGGTGCGTCATTCAAGCCATCGCCGATCATGAGGGTCTTGCGACCTGCAAGACGCAATTCCTCAAGTCGCGCAACCTTATCTTTTGGTTTCATCGTGCTGCGCCACTGGACAACGCCAAGTGCAAGGGCAATTTTTTCAACCGCTTCTTTGCGATCGCCTGACATAATTTCAATTGAAAAACCAAGATCTTTCAGTCTCTGGATCTGTGTCGCGGCGTCGCAACGCAAAGTTTGACGAATTTGAAACAGCGCCGAGCTTGCGCCATGACGGAAGGCGACAAGCGAGATCTCTGGGTCAATGGGCCCAAGCTCCAGCGCTTCCATTTCCATAGCGCAATAAGAAACGGAGCCAAGTCGCGCTTCTTCACCATTGACGAGGGCGCAGACGCCATGACCTTGTTCTTCGCGCACCTCGTAGGTCGCGCCTCTTGGACGCTCGCGCGCAATGGCGCGCGCCAATGGATGCGTGCTCGCACGAGCAATAGTTGCAGCAAGGTCAATGATTGCCGCATTAATCTTATCTGCGTTAATCACGCGTTGGTCGGGCGCCGTCAGCGTGCCTGTTTTATCAAAGAGGATTGTGTCGGCTTCAGCCAGGCGTTCAATGGCGTCCGCGCTATTTAATAAAACGCCAGCACGAAATAGCGCGCCACTCGCAACAACTTGAACAGCCGGCACAGCAAGCGCCAGCGCGCAGGGGCAGGTGATAATCAAGACGCAAATCGCCGTTATCAGCGCATCATGAAAGCTCGCGCCGCGCATGAGCCACAACAGAGCCGTTATCAGCGCTCCCACATGGACCATTGGGGCGTAGAGTCGCGAGACGCGATCAGCAAGTCGCATATAGGCTGAGCGAGCGGCGGAGGCTTTTTCGAGCAGCCGTTCAATTTCGTCCAAGAGCGTTGCGCCGCTTGCTTTGACAACGCGTATGCTAAGGAGCCCATCGTAATTAAGACTGCCGGCGTAAACGACATCGCCCTGGCGAACAGGGCGCCGCATGGTTTCGCCTGTAATCAGGCTTTCATCTAATGTTGAGGCGCCTGAAAGAATATCGCCATCAATCGGCAAACGTTCGCCTGGGCGCACACGCACAATATCCTCGGCCTTTATGCGCGCAAGCGGCGTCATAATCTCTTCGCCATTTGGCAGGAGGCGACAGGCAAGGGGGGTGCGAAGCGCTGCGAGATTTGCGGCAACGGCGCGTGTTTTACGACGCATAGCGTGGTCGAGGAAGCGTCCAAGCAGCAAAAAAGTCAGCAGCATCATTGCGCTGTCAAAATAGGCGTGATCGGCGTGGGTCAGCGTCTCATATACTGACATGACGAGCGCGAGCATTACCCCGACGGAAATCGGCACATCCATATTGAGACGGCCAGCGCGCAGCGCGGCAAATGCGCTTGAAAAAAATGGTTGCCCGGCGAAAGCGGCTGCAGGCAGGGCAATGAGCGCGGAAACGCCATGAAACAGATCTCTTGTTTCCGGGTCAATATCGCCGCCGACCCAGACGCCTACTGAGAGCAGCATGATGTTCATGGCGCCAAAGCCAGCAATCGCCAGACAACGCAACAGCCGTCGTGAGGTCTCTGTTTCCTCGCGCTCGCTTTGCGAGATTTCAAATGGATGCAGCGCATAGCCCATGCGACGCAGACGCTCGAACGCATCACTTAAAGAAAATGAATCGTCTCGCCATTCTAGCGCAAGGCGCCTGTTGGTGTAATTAACGCGCACATTTAACAGACCTGGAAGATCACGCAGACCATGTTCAATATCGATAATGCAGGCGGCGCAGGTCATGCCGTCAATGGCGGCGTCGAAACGCTGTATGCCACTGTCAGAGGCTGTCACAAGCGACTCATAGTCGAAGGCGGCGGTCACGAAGCCAATCTCCTCATCATTGCGACGGCGACGCATCGATCCGGTTTTTAGAGCGAAAGACCTCTTTGCCGTGCTGCTTTGCGGTCAAGGTTAGATCACGCAAGCCAGGCGCTGGAGAAATCTGCGCCATATATTGGCCATTGGCTTTTTCTTCGAGCGACACCGTGACGTCTTTGGTAAGATCGGCGGGCGCTGCAAATTGCGCCTGAAGCTGCAGGCCGGCAACACGTTCTCCAGCGGCGTCAAGAATTGTGACGCTGATTTCTCTGACAGGCGCGTGATGCGGCGTCAGCTCGACGTCAACCTGCCAGCCGCGTGATATCTGCGCGCGCGCCGCCGCAATATCGTGATTATAAGCAAGGCCGCGTTCATAGGGATGCGGGATAACCTCGCCGCTAAAGGTCTTGATCGCAAAATAACTTAAGGCGACATTAGCGATGATGACGATCAGAAACAGGCCAACAAAAATAGCAAGCGCTTTGGCGCCTGTGATTGGTCTGCCGCCTGGGATATAGTCTGTTTCTGTTTCTTGGCGAGATAGATAATCTTGTGACTGTGTCATTATGCGCTCGCTAAATCTTAAGGCCTGACAAAGACATCTTGCGTCTCCATACGCGCGCCTGTGTCATTGTCTTTGAGGGTGAAGCGAATGGGCTGTTGCGAAATATTCTCCTGCAGGCCATGTGTGGCGACAAGAATGCGTATTTCTCGTGTCTGATCGGGGCCAATTTCAATCATGAGTTGATGATCATTGTGACGCGCTTCGCCAATGACATCTATTTTTGCGCCCTCAACGCCAGAAATGCTGAGCATAAATTGACGTGGCATATTTTTCATATTTGAAATGCGCGCCGTATAACCGTTGCGCGCGCCGCCATCTGCTAAGCGGACGCTGAGGGGATTGCGATCATGCAAGACGCTGAGCCGCAAATCGCCACGCGTTGCGAGCGTTACAGACATGAAACTTCCGATGGCGAGAATAAGAATGGCGTATATCAGCGTGCGTGCGCGCAATAATTTATAGATTGACGTCTTGCCCGTTTCACGGCGCTTAACGTTCATTTCCGTGTCATAGCCAATCAATCGCGTGGGGCGGTGAATTTTTTCCATAATGGCGTCGCAGGCGTCGATGCAAAGGCCGCATTGGATACAGCCAAGCTGCGAGCCTTTTCTGATATCAACGCCGGTTGGACAGACAGCCACGCATTGACCACAATCGACGCAATCGCCAGCGCGGCCATGTGTTTCACGCACAGCCAAGGCTTGCTTTAATGACATGCGCGGCTCGCCGCGATCATATTTGTATGTGACATTGAGCGCATATTCATCTGTCAGCGCCGCCTGAATCCTCGGCCAGGGACAGGCATGCAGACATAATTTTTCGCGCATCACGCCAGCAAAAGTATAGGTCGTAAAGGTCAATATGCCGATCCAGAGATAGGCGTCAGCAGCGCCTGGCTGTAATGTGGCGAGCCTATGAACGAGTGTTGGCGCATCTGCAAAATAAAGCACCCAAGCGCCGCCGGTCCACCAGGCAATCAGCAGCCAGACCATATGTTTGGCGAGTTTTTTGCGAATTTTTTCAAAACGCCAGGGGGCAGCGTCGAGCGCGATGCGGTCACGCGCATCGCCTTCAATCCAGCGCTCCGTCGTCATGAAAAAATCTGTCCACACTGTTTGCGGACACATATAGCCGCACCAAATTCGACCGGCGACAGCATTCATGAGGAAAAGCATCAATGCGGCAAGGATCAGCAGGCCGGTGGCGTAATAGAATTCCTGCGGCCAGATCTCGATGAAGAAAAAATAAAAACGCCGATGCGGGAAATCAACGAGCACGGCTTGCGATGGCGCGTCTGGTCCACGATCCCAGCGCACAAAGGGGAGAAGATAATAAATCGTTAGTGTGAGAAACTGGATCGACCATTTAATGCGTCGAAAATGACCATCGACTTTTTTAGGATAGATGCGATGCGCCGGCTCAATGAAGGGCTCTATTCCTAAAAGGTCATCTTGGTGTTCGATACTATGCATTCACGCCCGCTCCATGACGCGACCATCAAATGTGCGCGTCGAGATCTGCAGTTTGTTCTGGCCTATTGCCCGCCGCCAAGCGAGTGAACATAGACTGTCAGCGCCTTAATGGTCGTCTCATCCAGGCGGTTGTTCCATGCCGGCATGACGCCGCCGCCGCCATTAGCAATGCGATTGACGATTGTCGGCTTGTCCGAACCATAGAGCCAGATCGCGTCAGTGAGATTTGGCGCGCCAAGGTCACTATTGCCCTTGCCTTCTGTTCCATGACAGGCAGCGCAATTTTCATCATAGATTTTCTGACCTTCGGCTGTTGGCGCGACGGCGTCGGGTAGTTCGGCAAAAGTGCGCACATGATCGGCGACAAGCGAGATTTGATCTGAGGTCAAAATACCATCGCGGCCAAAGGCAGGCATAGCTGAGCTATGCGTTTCCTTATCGCTTTCCCAGCGCACGCCATGTTCGATCGTGGCGCGAATAGTCTCAAGGTTGCCGCCCCAGATCCAGTCATCATCATTCAGATTGGCGTAGCCTTTTGCGCCTTGCGCGCCTGCGCCATGACACCCAGCGCAATTATTCGCAAAAGCGACGGCGCCAACCATGCGCGCTGCTGTGAGAAGCTCAGGACTGTCTTCGATTTGTTTCAGCGAGGCGGTTTTCAGTTTCGCGAGTAAGGGCGCGCGTGTTGTTTGCAGATCGACGATTTCTTGCGAAAGCTGTGAGCGCGCATGCCAGCCAAATAATCCCTGCGTGCCGCCAGAAAGCGTAGGCCAGGCTGGATAGACCAGCGAATAGCCAATAGCCCAGATGATTGTGACCCAAAAGGTCCAAACCCACCAGCGCGGCAGGGGCGTGTTTAATTCTTCGATGCCATCCCACTCATGGCCCGTTGTGGGCACACCGCTATGGTCGTCGATCCTGACTGTGGTCCGCTTGTGTTTATCGTCAGACATCGTCGTCCTCCCGAAGGGGTATCAGCGCATCTGCTTCAAATCTTTTCTGACGCGAGGGCCAGAACACATAAGCGATGACGCATAAGAAAATGAGACCAAAGAAAATCAGTCCCCATGACGCAGAGAAGGCGCGCCAGGTTTCATAATTTGCGACAAGTTTGCCGCCATCGTCATTCATGAGCTCACCTGATATTGGCTTTGTCGTCGTAGAGTTTGAAATCAACAGAGACGCCAAGATGTTGCAGATAGGCAATCAGCGCGTCTTCTTCCGTAATCCCGTGAGTTGAGGCGACATCATTGATGACAGCATTGGGATAGCTTTCACGCAGCGCTCCTGCGCCAGGATCGTCGGGCGCCCCTTGCGCCACAACATCTGCCACCGCATTGTTAATTTGCGTCTCGCTATAGGGAACGCCAACAACGCGCAGAACGCGCATTTGTTCAGCAATATGCTGGGCGTTCAGCGGCGTCGACGCCAGAAAAGGATATCCCGGCATGATTGAACTTGGCACCATAGCGCGCGGGTTACGCAAATGATCACGCTGCCAATCATTGGAATATTTACCGCCGACGCGGGCAAGATCTGGCCCGTTGCGCTTTGAGCCCCATTGATGAGGATGATCATACATGCTCTCGGCCGCCAGCGAATAGTGGCCATAACGCTCGACTTCATCACGCAGCGGTCGGATCATTTGCGAATGGCAGGTGTAGCAACCTTCGCGCACGTAAATATTATAACCGGCTAATTCAAGCGGGCTGTAGGGACGAATGCCGTCAACTTTCTCAATCGTATTCTTGAGATAAAAGAGCGGAACGATTTCAACAATGCCGCCAATTGAGACAAGGATCAGTATAGCGACAACGAGCAAAATCGAATTGGTTTCCAATAATTTCTGGAGACCACCGCCAGGTGAGCGGCGCACATTTTGTGACATGTCTTTCCCCTCACTCAGCCGGCATGGGCGATGCGGCAACATCATCAGCCGTATCAATGACAGGCGATGCGATGGTGCGATAAATGTTGTAAACCATGATCAACGCGCCAATCAGATACAAGCCGCCGCCAGCCGCACGGATAAGATATTCAGGATGCAGCGCTTGGGTTGTTTCAACAAAGGAATATTCAAGGAACCCTTGCGGCGTATAGGCGCGCCACATGAGGCCTTGCATGATGCCGGCAACCCACATTGCAGAAATGTAGAAGACGATGCCGATCGTTGAGATCCAGAAGTGCCAGTTCACGAGTTTGAGCGAATATAATTTACGTCGCCATATCCAGGGGATGAGGCAGTAAAGCGCGCCAAAAGAAACAAAGCCGACCCAGCCTAGAGATCCAGAATGCACATGGCCAATGCCCCAGTCGGTGTAATGGGACAGGGAGTTGACCGCCTTGATGGACATCAGGGGACCTTCAAAGGTGGACATGCCATAGAAGGCGACTGAGACCACAAGCATGCGTAAAACAGGATCTGTGCGTAGTTTGTCCCATGCGCCTGACAGGGTCATCACGCCATTGATCATCCCGCCCCATGACGGCATCCACAGCACAACAGAAAAAATCATGCCCAGAGTTTGCGCCCAATCTGGCAGCGCCGTGTAGTGGAGATGATGCGGTCCTGCCCAAATATAAAGAAAAATGAGCGACCAGAAATGCACGATGGAAAGTCGATAGGAATAGATCGGCCGTCCTGTCCGCTTTGGAATAAAATAATACATGATGCCGAGGAAGCCGGCAGTGAGGAAGAAGCCAACGGCGTTATGCGCATACCACCATTGGATCATGGCGTCTTGAACGCCAGCCCAAACGATAACCGATTGCGGCGAGAAGAGAGAGATTGGAATTTCAGTGTTATTGCCAAGCACAAGAACGGCGACGGTGACAATAAAGGCAAGAAAAAACCAGTTGGCGACATAAATATGCGGCTCAGTGCGTCTTGCGAGCGTCACAAGATACACAAGTAAATAAACAACCCAGACGACAACAAGCCAGAGAATGGCGTACCATTCAGGCTCGGCATATTCGTGCCCACGCGTCACGCCCAGCAAATAGCCTGTGCCAGCAATAATAATGAAAAAATTATACCCAAGCACCACAAACCATGGCGCAAGATCGCCAGCGATACGCACGCGGGCCGTGCGTTGCATGATGTAGAAAGAGCAGGCCAGAAGAACATTGCCGCCAAAGGCGAAAATAACAGCGGATGTATGCAGCGGACGCAACCGACCAAAATTCGTCCAAGGCAGATCGAAATTGAGCTGAGGATAGGCAAGTTCAAGAGCGAGATAGAGGCCAACAAGAAATCCAGCAATGCCCCAAAATAACGCTGCAAGAGAGGTAAATTTTATAGGGCCGTAATTATAATTAGGCCGATGATTGATGACACGTGGCGGTAAAGCCGCAGGACGCGCGCGGTAGCGCTGGATAATTGCAACGACGGCGCCAATAGAGCCAAGCGAGAACAGTGATGCATGAAAAGCAAAGACGGGCGTATAGGCTTTAACAGCGATAAAGGCTGTTGCGACGGCGAGCAGTGAGAATATGAGAGAAAGCGACAGCTCGCCGATGGTCATTTTTTTTGAAAGAGAAGCAGTCAACGCCATAATTTTGCAATCCTTTAGCGGTTGCACGAGAGGCTCGTGCAAGTGCAAAAAGCTGATTGTTTCTTGAAAACGCGGATTAAAGGTCCGCGCGCGCGTGAAGAATCGACACTTAAATTGTACAGCGCAATAACACCATATTATTGACATTGATCATGGCGCAAGCCTGTAGGGCGTGATGCGCGCTATTGCCACAGCCAGAGCCCGCAAGCGGCAAAAGATCAATAAAAACCAATAAGTTTAGATTCAATGCGCAGTATCATCACTAATAGAGGGACGCGGGAAAAGAGTTTATGGGCGATTATGTCGCAGGCGCTGAGCGCAAAACATTAAAATCTGATGAGAGGCGATTTTATTATTTTGACAGATGAATAAGTCTTGATTCTTCTAAATCCAGCTCATTGCCAATGGTGTGAAGCGTGATGTCATGGATGTCGCCGCTACGATGGAGGTCAACGAGTTTTTCCCGCGCAACAGAGAGCGCTGCGCGGGCGACAATAAAATAGGCTTCTCTTTTTTCAATCAAGATCCGTCCTTCAGATTGAAGTCTTTGGTAGGCGTGCGTGCGCAGTTTATGTTCATTCAGTAGCGATTGTATAAATTCATTATCTTTATGCTCAGTATTTTCTAAAATATAGACAGAAGACGCTTCATAAATTTTTTCTCGCGCATGATGCGCATCAATAAAGTGATGCGTCATTGGATTCATTTTCTCAATCTTCATCCATTTTATCAGCGCGGTCAGTGTGCCGCCCTGAAAAATCACCGTGATTGAGGTGATCATAAAGGCTGTAATGATAATAAAATCTCTTTGTGGAAAATCAGTGGGCAGCGCCAGGGCAATTGCCAGGCTGACGACGCCGCGCATGCCAGCCCAGCCAATGATGATGGGAATTGATATTGGCGCATATGTCATATCTTCAAAAAAATTTGAGATGATGACGCGCGGCAAATACATAGCCGCAAATACCCATAGGAATCGTGCGGCAATTGCTGAGAGCGTCACAATCAACGCAATCGACAGTGTCGATAGTAGGGAGGCGTTCAGGCCGCCTGTTTCAAGAATGACGTTTCTGAGCGCCATGCCAATCAGAATAAATATCGTTGCTTCCATGAAAAAGACGGCAAACTTCCATATGGCTTGCGTCTCTAGCCGGCTTTGTGCATCAAGCAGCATATGCTGACTTCTGCCAAGAATAAGGCTGGCGGTGACTACGGCGATGACGCCAGATGTTTCCAGCTTCTCAGCGCATAAATATGTTCCCCAGGGCAAGAGAAAGCTGACGATGATGGTAAGTTGGGGATCATGCAGTTTAGAGATCAGTCGATAGGTCAAAAGACCTGCGAGCGCGCCCACAATAATGCCGCCTGCTGCGAGCTGGCCAAACATTAAAAAGGCGTCTGACCAATCAAAAATTCCGGTGAGCGCTGCAGCTGAGGCCATGCGATAAAGCATGATGCCTGAGGCATCATTAACAAGACTTTCGCCTTCTAAAATTGTGATGATGCGCCTTGGGATGCGCAGGCCTGACAATAAAGCCTTGGCGGCAACAGCGTCTGGCGGCGAGACAATGGCGCCCAAACAAAAGGCTGCAGCAAGCGGCATATCTGGCAAGAGCGCATGCGCAGTCAGACCAACAATTAAGGTGGTAAAAAATACTGCGCCAATTGCAAGCAGCATAATGGGGCGAAAATTTTCCTTAAATTCTCTCCAGACAATAAAATAGGCGCTGGATTGAAGGAGGGGAGGTAAAAAAAGCGTCAGGATCAGTTCTGGTTCAATTTGGAGCGTGGGCGCGCCTGGCGTGAGCGCAATCGCGCCACCGCCCAGAATAAAAATAATGGCTGGCGGAAAATTAAAACGGCGCGCGAGCAAAGATAAGCCTAGCGCGGCGCTCAGTAAGATAAGAAGGATATTAAAAAACTCTGATC
This sequence comes from Methylocystis sp., assembly GCA_036795145.1. GTDB lineage: Bacteria > Pseudomonadota > Alphaproteobacteria > Rhizobiales > Beijerinckiaceae > Methylocystis. The sequence continues at coordinate 46,210 of DAIRFH010000007.1, forward strand.
CCTGCATCTTTCCTCTTATAGAGTAAACAGCCTATCCATGCTGCGATCTCTTTAATCAATTTTCACAGGTTAAAATCATTTTCAGTGAGGTTTTTAACGTCACTTTCATGTGGCTCTTTAGGCGGATCAATCTGGCTAATGATTTCGATCACGCTTGCAGCATGGTTTTTATTCCCAATCAGAAACCAGGAATGCATTGGGTCAAATCCTTTTAACTCTATCATGCCGCCATCAATAAAAATAAAATCATCGGATAAGCGCGATTTTACCGTATCGGACACATGGATCAGATTGTCCTTACTGGTTCCCTCTAGTCTGCTGGCAAGATTGACGACCTCGCCCCATAGATCATAAGAAAACCTGCTTTGGCCAATGACGCCCGCTGCGACGGTGCCTGTGTGAATGCCGATGCGAATTTTAATATCGAAGGGCATCCTATCAGAATATTCTTTAATAGCGCTTATGGCGTCAATGGCGAATTGCGCAATATTTTGGCAGTGTAATGGATTCCTTTTTGGCACGCCGCCAACGACCATATAGCAATCGCCAATTGTTTTGATCTTCTCTATTTCATGTTTTTCAACAAGCCTATCCAGAATGCCAAAGATTTCATTGAGCATATGAACCGTGTCAAAGGGCCCCAACCTTGACGAGATTGTCGTAAAGTCAACGATATCGGCAAAGGCGACAGTTACTTCCTGAAAGGTTTCTGCAATGGTTTTCTCGCCGCTACGAAGCCGCTCAGCAATAACGGCTGGCAGAATATTATATAAAAGCTTTTCTGAGCGACTGCGCTCTTCTTCTAATTCAAGCGACATTTTTTCAGCTATGTCTACTTTTTCATTCAACTCTGTAAAAGCCTTGCCAAGTTCATCGGACATCAGATTGATGGAGGCGGCAAGTTCAGCAATTTCATCATTGCCGGCGAGATAAGCCTTGGCCGAGAAATCTTTGTTAGAGATTTTTCTAACGACTTTTAAGAGCTCAGCGCTTCTTATGCCAAGTTTGAAAACAATAATCAGGACAGCAAGGCTGATCAGTCCAACGATAACAATCGCAATGATGGCGTTTAGGCGAACAAGATCGGCGGCTTGATTGGAAAAGGCGTCAACTTTTTCTTTTGTTTTTGTCTCCACAAGTTCAATAAACTCTGCGATTGGCTTAACAACCTGTCCTTTAGCCTCCAGATAGGCGGCGTCATTCAATAAACGGATCGCCATTTTCTGATCCGGCTTTCCTTTGATCGTAAAGCTGTCCGTGCCATCATCCAGCTCGCCGTTTGCAGCATGCATGGCGACGAGTTCAAGTCGGCTGAGTTTATCGGAGTTTCTTTTTGACTCATGGACTTTTTCAAGCTCGAAGGTTGTTATACCAGCTCTGATCAATCTTTCTTCGAGAGAGGAGGCGCCTTCTTTGCGCCCATCAGGCGGCGGTAGCAATCCTGCCAGGACCTGATCCCAATAAAGATTATTATAATGCTGTGGGACAGCGATCTTACCGTCTCTAATATCGAGGATGTTTTTATAAAAGACGAGAAGTCTTTCTTCCCTTGTCACGGCGTAGCTTCTTGAAAAGCGCGTTAAAAATTCTGAACTCATGCGCAATTCGCCAGCAAGCGCCTTAAGGAGGCTTTTTTCGTGTTCCGCCTCGGTAATTTTCTTTTGTATGTCTTCTAGCCGAACGCTAATGCCAAGATCTGCCCCAATGAGACCGATGAGGGGCGTGAAGAATAAAACGATGTATGTTCTTATTTTCATAAATATGACCAAGTCGGATGATAAGCGCATTCACAATGAGCGCAGGCGCCAGGCGCCATTTGGTCAATCGTGAGACTGTCGTCGATCATGCGTTGAAATTGCGGGCGACTTTAGATTTCATGTTTTGGCCTTGCGTTCAAGACGCGCTATGCAAAGTCGAGACCTGCGTCTTTTAAGGGAACATTACGAATTCTTTTTCCCGTTGCCGCAAAATAGGCATTGAGCACAGCCGGCGCCGCCACGCAGATTGTGGGTTCCCCGACGCCGCCCCAAAAGCCGCCGCTTGGCATGAGGATTGTCTCAACTTTTGGCATATCTTTGATATGCATTGAGGGATATTGATCAAAGTTTTTTTGCTCAACCTGGCCATCTTTAATGGTGATTGCGCCATGAAAAAGCGCAGAGAGACCATAGACAAAGGACCCTGCTATCTGTCGTTCAATCTGTGCTGGATTGACGGCATAACCAGGATCTGTCGCGGCAATGATGCGATGTAATTTGATTTTATTGTTGTCGACGGAAATTTCTGCAGCGGCTGCAACATAACTGCCAAAGGCCATGAAGACGGCAACGCCGCGATATATTTTTTCGGGGGCAGGCGCACCCCAGCCAATTTTCTCCGCCACTGCGTCTAGAACTGCCAAATGTTTGGGGCTTTTAGCAAGATATTGTCGCCGGAATGCAACCGGATCCTGCCCCAGTTCATGTGCGATCTCATCAATAAAGCACTCAAGATAGATAGCGTTTTGATTTATATTGACGCCACGCCACCAGCCTGGCGGCACAGACGGATTGCGCATGGCGTGTTCAATCAGAAGATTTGGGAAATCATATCCAAGACGTGCATCGCCGCCCGTGTCTAGGCCCTGAAAGACGGCAGGATCCAATCCGTTCTTTACCATCTGTGGACGCGCGACAGAAAAGATAGACTGACCAGAAATACGTATGCGAATGCCGACTAGTTTCTTATCTTTGTCAAAGGCTGCGGTTAATTTACATTTAGTGACCGGATGATATTTGCCCTGTGTCATGTCTTCTTCGCGAGACCACAGAAGCTTGATCGGGATCCCTGGCATTTGTTTAGCGATCAATACTGCCTGCTCGACATAATCAACAAAACCTCTGCGACCAAAGCCGCCGCCCAGCATGATTTTATGAACTTCGCATTTCTCAGCCGGCAGACCAGAAGCCGACATAACGGCTGCAAAGGCGGCCTCGCCATTTTGTGTGCCTGTCCAGACTTCACATTTTTCTGGCGTATAAAGCGCTGTCGCGTTTAAGGGTTCGAGCGCCGCATGATTTTGATGCGGGTAGGCGTATGTCGCCTCTAACTTTTTTGCAGCGGTGTTAATTGCTGTGCTTGCATCCCCTTGTTTATTGCCAATAACGGCGGGTTGCGTCCAGTCTAGCCCTTCATCAAGCCATGTTGAGATACGCGCGCTTGATGTTTCTTTGTTTGGGCCTTCTTCCCAAACGATTGGCAGCGCCTCGAGTGCAATGTTTGCGCGCCACCAGGTGTCAGCGATGACGGCGACGGCGACATCATTGACTGCAACAACTTTTTTTACCCCTTTAAAATTTGCAATTTTGGCTGCGTCATAGCTTTTCAATTTGCCGCCAAATATCGGGCAGGCTTTAATGGCGGCGTTGAGCATGCCTGGTAGGCGGATGTCGATGCCATAAATCATCTTGCCTGTCGTTTTATCGACCGTGTCCAGACGCCTCAGACTTTTGCCGGCAATTGTCCAGACGCTTGGATCTTTGAGCGTGACATCTTTGGGCACAGGGAGCTTGGCGGCAGCGTCCGCGACCTTGCCATAGCTTGTTGATCGGTTTGAGGGCTGATGTGTGATCACGCCCTTGGACGCCATGCATTCTGAGGCTGAGACTTGCCATTGATTGGCAGCTGCTTGAATGAGCATGATGCGCGCAATGGCGCCGCCTTTTCGAACATATTCTTGAGATGCGCGAATACCCCGACTGCCGCCGGTCATGAACTCCCCCCAGGGACGACCTCTTGCGGCGCTTTGTCCAGGCGTTGGATATTCTGTTGTGACCGTCGACCAGTCGCAGTCGAGCTCTTCAGCTACTAATTGCGCCAGCCCAGTAAGCGAGCCCTGTCCCATCTCTGAGCGGGCGATGCGAATAACCACAGTGTCATTGGGGAGAATTTTAACCCAGGCGTTAATCTCTTCAGGGGCAACCTCAGCAGCTGTTGCTGATCCAGCTATTTGCGGAATGACGAAACCAATTGTCAGGCCTGCGCTAATTTTTGAGGCGTTAACGATCAAATCACGGCGATTGAGTGTGGTGACGGGCGTCATGTCTCGTCTCATCCCTTGGCTGTTGCGTGGATGGCTTCACGGATTTGCTGGAATGTGCCGCAGCGACAGATGTTGGTAAGAGCTGCGTCAATTTCTGCATCTGTCGGGGAAGGATTTTGATCGAGCAGGGCGGCGACAGTCATAATCATTCCGCTTTGACAATAGCCGCATTGGGGAACGTCATTTTGAATCCAGGCTTGTTGAACGCGATGCAAGACGCCATTAAGGGCCAGGCCCTCGATCGTTGTAATTTTTTTGCCGATTGCCTCACCCAGTTGAATACTGCACGCGCGCGCAGATATGCCGTCGAGATGAATCGTGCAGGCACCGCATTGGGCAATGCCGCAGCCATATTTGGTTCCTGTGAGCCCAAGCTCTTCACGAAGAACCCACAACAAAGGCGTGTCTGTTTCCGCCTCGACCTCTACAGTTTTGCCGTTAACTAAAAGGGTTGTCATCTATGGCCCGCTCCATATTGGTCGTCAGTGTCAGACGAAACAGGTGATCATCAACTTCCATGGGCGCCGGCGACCGCGACCGACGATATGTCCAGCCAATGCGCTCAGGCGACGTCTGATAAATCAGCCTGAGCGTTGAGAAAGACGATAGCTGGAGCATCTACGGGATTTGTCTCACATGCAAGGTGGCGACTAATCTCGCGTGAGATTATATGCGCTGATTTAACGCTTTAATTTTTGGCTTTGTCGGAGCGAGCCAAAACGGTAGCTCGAGGCTGTTACGCCGCCAAAAATGTCTTTGTCGTGATAAATGCGTTGACAGGGGGCGTCTTCGGCTGCGCCTAAGGCAATAAAAAGAGGGGCGAGATGATCCTCTTGCGGATGACAGATGCGCGCTGCCGGCGCGGTTTCCCAATCAATGATCTTTAGGCTGCGTGCTGCTGGCGGCTGGTGAAGCGTCGAGAAAAGCCAGGCATCGAACTCTTCAGAGGGCGCGCGGGCTGCTGGACCAAACAGACGCAGGTTATGATAGCTCAGGCCTGAGCCAATGATTAAGACACCTTCGTCCCTCAGCGGCGCCAGCGCGCGTCCGATAGCCAGATGCGTTACTGGATCATAGCCAGACTTAAGCGAGAGTTGAAAGGTAGGCACTTGTGCATCCGGATACATAATAAAAAGCGGCACAAAGGCGCCATGGTCGAAGCCGCGCGTGTCATCAAGCGTGACCTTATGGCCTGCCGCCTGAATGAGTTCTGCAGTTTTATGCGCCAGAGCGACAGCGCCAGGAGCGGGATAGCGGACCTCATATGTTTCTTTGGGAAAGCCATAATAGTCATAAACCATGGGCGGATGACTGGCCGACATAACAGTAAAGTTTGGTTCTTCCCAATGACCGGAAATCACCAAAATAGCTTTGGGTGCTATCTCAAAATCTGACGCCATGGCGACAAGAGACGCTTCAAGATTGATAAACTGCGCGCGCCAGTCCGCAACCCAGGGCCAGGGGCCGCCGCCATGAGAGATAAAATAAGTTGGCAGTCTCATAATATATTCAGGAGCTCTCGAATTTAATATTAGCGATGCGATAGATTTCATACTGTGTAGGGACGTGCAGACGCCTATCCACCAGTTATTGCAACTTTATATATGAATTTTCTTGATCAAATTAACAGAGCTCTGCCTTCAGGTTTTCTGAGTGAAGAAGTAATACGCATCAAGGCAAAAAGGGGATCATTTTTACGAGGATAAGGTCTAATGTCGGAACGCGATGATTTCGGCCTTAAGCAAGTTTCTGCATTCAAAGTATTCTGAGAGTCCGCAAATGTCAACTACATAAGGGGCGTTGAAGATATATTCTCTATCGCCTTTAGTAACTTGCGTAACAGAAAGCATGATCAGTCAGATTAAGTTACTCTGATAAGATAAGGTTTCAAGCCATCTGACAGCGGACAAAGGCGCAAATTATGATTAATTACAAAGATACAGAAAGATATCAGCAGGGTATAAAAATAATGCAGGAGAAATATGAAGCTTCTATTATTGATTACGCCAATAATGAGCTTTATAATTTTTCACCTGAATTAGCAGATTTAATCGTCAATCACGGCATTGTTGAGGTATGGACTGAGAAAACGCCATCATTTTCTACAAAAGAAAAAGAATTGTTTGTCCTTGCTGCGCTTATTTCGCAGGGGGGATGTAATGATGAATTCGAAGGGCATGTCTTTAATGCTCTTAATGTGGGCGTAAGTAAAAATCAGATTAAAGAATTATTAATCCTCCTTACGCTCTATGCAGGCGTTCCTAAGGTTGTAGAAAAAATACGCTCAGCTATTAAAGCATTTGAAAAATTCGACGCATCGCAGAAGGCTTAATTTCTGCATGGAATATTTATCATGAAATCAAAACGATATCTTATTGAAGCGCTAAAATCTGAGGGAATTGAGCATGTTTTTCTTGTCCCAGGAGGCGAGCTTGATCCGCTTGTGTTTGAGTTTCTTGAAGAGGGCAGCATACAATTAATTTGCTCTGCGATCGAGGGCGGGGCTGCCTTTATGGCAGATGGTTATTCTAGAAGTTCTAATAAGTTTGGCGTATGCGCTGCAATCGGGGGGCCTGGAATTCTAAACATGGTAACGGCGGTAGCGACTGCAGCCGCAGATCACTCCCCAATGCTGGTTATCTCTGGCGATATTCCAACAGCTGAAGATGGAAAAGGCATTATTCAGGATAGTAGTTCGCTCGGCATCAATACATCAGCAATCCTTGCGCCAATTGTAAGCGGCCAAGTAGAAGCGCATTTAGCAAATCAGATTCCATTTGGATTGAAAACGCTAATGAATAAAATGCTAACCCCTAGCTCAAGGGGGCCTGTGCATTTATCAATGACATTAGATATTCAGGATCACGATGTTCCAGAGGGATCAACATATAAATCGTTTTCCGATAGTTTGATGCAGGCAAAATACTTAAATGAGAAAGCTTTTGAGGAGGCATTCACGGCATTAGCTGAGGGTAAAAAAGTAGTAATCTATGCTGGAAGTGAGATTAGAAAATCATGTTCTTGGGAGCTCTTGACCAAATTTGCTGAAAAATATCATATTCCTGTTGCGACCACTATTAGCGCAAAAGGCGCAATTTCAGAACATCATGAGTTATCTCTGGGAACAGTTGGCTGGGTTATTCATCCTTATGCTAACAAACTTATTCTGGAGGATAATATAGATGTGATGCTATGCATCGGGGCGCAATTAAACTCCGCAGAAACAATGTCTGGATGCGCGGACTTTAAAGCCAAGAAAACGATCATAACCTATTCTAGTTTTCATAACGTCTTCCAAAATATTGATTATGATTTTGAGGTTCTTGGGGATAGTTTTTCCTTTCTGACTAAGGCGCTGGAAGTTAATGACGAGCGCAGTGACAGATTAATTCAGTCCAAGAAATTTCGCGAGGAATGGTTACGCAGCGTCAAGGCTTTATGCAATAATAAGAACGCATTTGATATTCTTAATATTACCAGCAACAACACCCCCATTCACCCGGCAAGATTAGTTAAAGCCTTACGAGACATATTCCCCCAAGATACAATAATGGCCATCGACTCGGGTGCGCACATGTTGTTTGCTTTTCATTATTGGACAGTCACTGATCCAACACAAGTAATCACGGCATTAGATTATATGGGCACAATGGGGTGGGCTTGGGGCGCTGTAATAGGGAGTAAAGCCGCCCTGCCCAAACGCCCGCATGTTCTTTTTACAGGAGATGCATGTACTCTCATGCACGGTATGGAAATTAAAACCGCTGTTCAATATGACTTGCCTGTTGTTTTTGTTATTTCAAACAATCGCGCTTACGGTAATCCAAAACTTCGCGCTATGAAGATTAGTGAAAAAGCCAATAAGTTCATGGATGTGCCAGCTTTTGATTTTGCTGCCCTGGGGCGGTCCTTGGGTGCTGAAGGATTTACTGTGCGAGATCCAAATGAATTAGAATCAACGCTTGAAAAGGCCTACCGCCTTAATAAAGCTGTTGTTGTTGATGTTATTGTCGGCAATGTAGCCACGCCAACAGAGATATATGACAAATATTTTGCTCAGAGTTTTTTTCACGGGGGATAGGTCGTTACATAACGCTAGCCCCTTAATCTCATGAACCTACTGACGCTCAATAGTCGTTGATAAGTTCCTTGGGGTGACCCTGATCGTGGTATGGCAATTTATAAAATCAAACGCCCGGCGCATAATGGGCCGGGCGTTTTCTTTTCCCTCACAACAGTCTTCGCTGTGATCTGGGTTCGTAAACTGTACTATTAATTGGCGAGCTTTTTCAGGCAGTCTCCAGCAGGTTGGGCCGTAGATTTAGCGTTAAACATGCTAAGCTGACCAGCATCCACCATGCCTTTTACCACGCCTTGAACAATCGCTTTATTGTCGGCGCCTGGATGGACTTGCCCAACTGCAGCGTCATAAACAGCCTTCGATCCTGCGGGAAGATTTGCAGCGCAGGCGTCGGCGTCTTTTCTGTCAGCTAAGGCCGGCGATGTCAGGAGAATCAGAGCAATGGCGATATGCTGTGCCTTCATTTATTTAACCCTTTCTATCATTCAGTCAGCAATTTCTAATAAGCCTTGTTACTTGCGCGATCAATTGCAAACTTATTCTCCAGTTTTTTAAGAATAAAAACATGAAATATCTCTTAGGATTGCCAGTTAGGAGGGTCTATGGCTGCAATAAATTTGACATCTAAGCTCATTATATCGTTGAGGGTATCTTGTCTTTGTTGATTATTTCAAAAAAATGGAAACTAAAATGAGCTATAAGCTGACTTTATCCAGCCTCAGCCTCATGGCTTTTGTATTTGCGACGTCCATGACTGCGACGGCGTCAGATGCGCCAATTCAGTATTGTAAAGATGACGTAGAGCGCCTGTGTAAAGATGTTGAAACGGGCCATAAGAAGCGTCTTAAATGTCTGCTGGCGCATATGGAAGATGTTAGTCTGGAATGCGCAGAAGCCATCCAGACTAAGATGATGAATAACGCCTTTGGCGGCGCTGGCATGTAAAATATGGTCTCTCTAGTGAGCTCGTAACCTTTTATAATCTTTTTCCTGCTAAAGCCTATCTGCTGACATAGTCAGGGGGTAGGTGATATGGATAAGCACCGTATATTCGCCGCCATAGACGACAATGGGCGTGTTGTTGCCCATGAAACTGGGCCAGATAAGCTTCTCATCCAGCTTAAGACGGCGGGGCTCGAGCTCTCCAGACGAGGCCTGTCCACCCAATCAATCAAGGCGATGTTGCCTAAAATCTCTGCTTATTATGAAGAGGCTGGCCGCGCCGATGCGCTGCTTCAGGCGTCTGTCTGGCTGCGCACTTATATTGCAGCAAACCATCTGTTGGAGCGCCCGCAGGCTTGTGAAGAATTAATGACTACCACCTAAAGAATTCAATTGTCGATGCAGGCTGCTGCCTCTTGCTGCTCTTAAAAATATAATCGCTTTTCACATTGGCGCGGACATTATATTGAATAAGCTTGACAGCGCATAATGTTAAGCATGCGCTTATGCCGTCTTTAGCTTTTTTTAAAGCTAACATCCCACTCTCCAAGCATGGTGATTATCCCTAAAGCTTATAATGCGCCGCCATGATCAGTCTCTTGGAAAGGGCGTTTCGCCCGGCATGGGCGCAAGGCTCATGTAATAATCTTCAACGTAGCTGCAAAAATATTCAAAAGCCGTTGAGAGTGTTTTCATTGCTTAAGCCTCGTCTTGCTTGCATCTGAGGCTAAATTAACAAAGCATTTTCAACATCTCTGTGCGCAAGCGCACATGTTCGGTTCTTAGTGTCAAACAGATGCTTTTTTGAACGCTCAAGCGTTGGCTCTGGTTCATGTCCGTTTTAGTGAGACAGGGCGACACGACCGTACGTCTGTCAGATTATTTTAATTTTGCCTCTTTATGAGAGGTAGGACATGTCCGATAGAGGGGGAAAAAGATGACGAGCGAGGAGCGCGCGGGAATGATTGGCGGCGTAAGCGCTGCTTTTTTGGAGCTATTAAGAATTTTAATTGAGAAAGATATTATTCAGATAACAGACTGGGACAGAATTACTGAAACGCTGGATGCCTTGCCTTTGGCTCATGACATACACCCTGATCAGAAAGAGGCAGTGTCAGCCTATTCAGGCGTGATGAAAAGACTTCGTCCGGTAAAAATAACGCCTGAGCGATAATTTTACGTCTGCTGTATAGAACCCGCCCACTTGTCAACAGGTGGGCGGTTCGTCAGGGCTGGAGAACTGAGGAGGAAGCCAGCCCCATTCATGTAAGGTTCGCGCTTTTGGGCTTAATTTTCAAAGCAGCCCTGTGTTGATATTTTGCAGGCGCTGACAGTCGGCACGCTTTGTGATGCGCTGGTTATCGTCATGCTGGCAACAGTAAAAAGCGCTAGTCCAAGCACGGCGC
>DAIRFH010000053.1:0-14156 GCA_036795145.1 Methylocystis sp.
GAGGCGACTTGTTATTTCTGATGCGGAAAGAAAGGCGATCTCGACATTTTCAAGCCCGGCAATGGAGCCTCGATAATCTCGCGCGCCGCGTCCTTGTGTGAGCTCCAGTCCTGCGCGCGCAAAAAAGGCTGCAGCGTTTTCTTGCAAACGTCCTTTTGAGGGCACGGCAATTATTAATTTCTGCGCAGTGCTCATAGCGCGCTCCTCAGGCGATTAATCCAGATGGCGGCGCCCACGGCTGGAATATCTCTGTTGGCGCCAAGTGTCTTGAGGAGGCGATCATAACGTCCGCCGCCGATGATGGCCTCGTCACCTGTTTCGTCTCGCGCTTCAAAAACAAAGCCTGAATAGTAATCGAGCTGACGCGCAAAGCTTGTTTGAAAAATCATCTCGTCTAGCGAAAGGCCATGCGCCGCGATAAATCCAGCGCGCGTGTCAAATGTGTCTAGCGCTGCTGACAGATCAAGGCCTGCGTCGCTCGCGAGGCGTCTTATGGCGTCGGCGGCGGCGTCAGGCGCGCCGTCAATGTCAAAAAAGGCTTCAGCAAGCGCTTGCTTTTCCCGTGACATGCCAGCTCCGGTGACAAGCGTTGCTTGATCAAGAAAACGTTCGGCGATCTCCGCTGCGCTGCGTCCCCCGACGGGGGTAATGCCGGCGATGGAGAGCAGGTCCTCGACAAGACGTCTGGCGTCTGCAGGATCAACGCGGGTGAGAGCCGTGCGCACCCCTGCCTGTTCTTCGTTTGCGCCAGTATCGACGATCGGCGCAAAAATATCGCAAGGCGATAGACCGCGCGCATGGCCAGCCTCAACCCGGCGACGCCAAACAGGCGGTAGATCGAGGCCATCTAGAAATGCGGCAACCAGTCCTGCATCGCCCATGCGCACATGCAGCCTATTGGCGCCCGCAGCCTTGGCGGCCTCAAGGGCTGAGGCAAGGATTTCAGCGTCAGCGGCTTCGCGATCGGGTCGTCCAAAGCTCTCTATGCCGGCTTGAATAAACTCACCCTCTCCGGACGCGCCATGTTCAGGCGCGCGAAAAATCGATCCGCCATAGGCAAAGGCGGCAACCTCAAGACGATCTGTTTTAAGGTAATCAAGACAGATCGGGATGGTATATTCTGGCCGCAGGCAGAACTCAGCGCCGGAGGCGTCGTTGGTGAGATACAGGCGGCCGCGAAAATCCTCGCCGGAACGATCGAGGAAGACGCCGGCGGGTTGAAGTAATTTCGGCTCTTTGCGCTCAAAACCACTGCGCTCGAAATGATCGAGGATCGCGTTTAGTTTTTGGCTGTCAGTTGGGCTCGCCTCGCGCACGCGTCTATCCTCTCCTCTGTTTCGGGGTCTTTAGCAGTTACCGCCCAGTCGCGCACCCGCTTCTTCACCTCAGGGTGAACAAGGCGTTTGGGCCGTTGGGCGGCATGCATCGGCAGGCGGGCGAAAGGCGCGCTGGGGTTTGGCGCATCAGGCCCTTGCGCCCGGGGCAGACCTCTGCCAGATAGAATGCGGGAGGTTGGCGGTGGACGCTTCACTCGCCAACCGGGTCAGGTCCGGAAGGAAGCAGCCCTAACGAGTTTGGGCGGGTCTTCGTTCAGCCTCCCACTTTCTCTTGGCCAATGGCGTGCGGCGGCGAGCGATATTTACGCTCCTGCCTCAACAAGGGCTCAGACATTGAGCACCAGCTTGGATCACGAGCGCATGACGCCCAGTCCCCCTAATGCTTCAGGCGGCCAAACATTGTTTGGGCCGGATGCTGGGGAGATGGCCGATTATCGCGTTCTTGCGCGCAAATATCGTCCCAAGACCTTTGCAGACCTCATCGGTCAAGAGCCGATGGTCCGCACACTCGAAAACGCGTTTGATCTGGGACGTATCCATCAAGCCTATCTGCTGACAGGCGTTCGTGGCGTCGGCAAGACAACGACGGCGCGCATTCTTGCGCGCGCCTTTAACTACGAGCTGCCAGGGCGTGACGCGCAGCCGCCAATTAATCAACCAACAATCCATATGCCAGAGATTGGCGTACATTGTCAGGCGATCATCGAGTCGCGACATGTTGATGTTTTGGAAATGGACGCAGCGTCTCATACCGGCATCGACGATGTGCGTGAGATTATAGATAACGCGCGCTACCGACCAGTGATGGCGCGCACCAAGGTTTATATCATTGACGAAGTCCACATGCTTTCTAAAGCTGCTTTCAATGGTCTGTTGAAGACGCTTGAGGAACCGCCAGAGCATGTAAAATTTATTTTTGCGACAACAGAAATTGACAAAGTGCCGGTAACAGTGCGCTCACGCTGTCAGCGCTTTGATCTTCGTCGAATTGATCCCGCGCTTTTGGCGCGCCACTTAGAAAAAATTTGTCAGGCGGAAAATGTCGCTATTGATGCGGATGCGCTCGCAATGATCGCCCGTGCAGCGGAAGGTTCCGTGCGTGACGCATTATCCTTGCTTGATCAGGCGATCGCTTATGGATCGGCGCACGGCAAGGATAACGCCATATCAGAAAATGATTTGCGTTTAATGTTGGGCGTTGCTGATAAAGCTTGCGTAATCGATCTTTTCGACGCTGTCATGGCTGGGGACGTCGCGGGCGCGCTCTTCCAGCTTGAAGAACAATATAATGGCGGCGTCGATCCGGCGCAGATTTTAATTGAGATGGCTGAATTCACGCATCTTGCGACGCGTCTGAAACTTGCGCCAACCACAGCAGACTCAACAGCCTTAACGCCCGAAGAAAAACGCCGCGGACGTGATACGGCGGCAAAGCTGTCAATCCCTGCGCTGACCCTTGCCTGGCAGATTTTGATGAGAGGCGTTGAAGAATTGCGCAGCTCGCAGCTTCCCCTGCAGGCTGCGGATATGGTTCTTGTGAGATTGGCCTTTGCCGCACAGATGCCAACGCCGCGTGATGCACTGAAGAAACTTGGTTTTGATGATAATCATGCGCCTGCGCCCACAAACTTGGCGCCAACAACGCGCGCAGTGTCTGGCAATGGTCCCGTAGCCTTTAGCATTGCGGCCTCAGGCGGTCAGGCTGTCGCAAGGGTTGCGTCACAGACAGCAAACCCACAGTCAGAAGGGCGCATCATTGCCAGTTTTGAGGCATTGGTCGCGTTAGCAGAAGAAAAGCGCGATATCCGTCTTAAAATTGCGCTTGAGACAGATGTGCGTCTGGTGCGGTTTGAGCAGGGTCGCATTGAATTTGAGTTATCTGCGGGCGGCGCGCGCGATCTTGCTTCTACCTTGATGCAAAAGCTGCAGGCTTGGACGAATGAACGGTGGATGGTGTCTGTGGTTGCCTCCGGCGGCGCGCCAACGCTGAAGGAGCAGCGTGACGCGAGAGACCGAGAGCAGCGTTCGGGCCTTGAAACTGATCCTGTTGTCGCAGCGATCATGAACCAGTTTCCAGGAGCGCAAATTATCTCAGTACGCAGTAGTCGAGATGAGGGCCTTATAGCGCGTGACATGCCAGATGTCGTCTATGATGATAGCGCGCCAAGCGACGATGATTAGCAGGGAGCGTTGATGATGGATTTTATGGGATTGATGAAGCAAGCTCAGCAAATGCAGGCTAAAATGGCTGAAGCGCAGCAAGAGCTCGAGCAAGTGGAGGTTGATGGCGAAGCTGGCGGCGGCCTTGTAAAGCTGCGTCTCACAGCCAAGGGGTCGCTGAGCGCCATCAAAATTGATCCAAGCTTGATGAAGGCCGATGAGATAGAAATTCTTGAAGATCTGATCATGACAGCGCATATGCAGGCCCGCGCCAAGGCGGATGACGCAATGGCGGAAAAGATGAAGCTGTTAACAGGCGGCCTGCAATTACCGCCTGGTTTGAAGCTGCCCTTCTGACGCAATGGCGGAGCGCGTCGCAGGTCCAGAAATTGAACGTTTAGCGCAGTTGCTAGCAAGGCTTCCTGGTCTTGGTCCGCGCTCTGCGCGACGGGCTGTTCTTCACCTCATCCGCAAACGCGATGAATTATTATCGCCCCTAGCTGACGCGATGCAGCTTGCGCGCGAACGCATTGTTGTATGCTCTGCCTGCGGTAATATTGACACAAAAGATCCCTGCACGATTTGCTGCGATGCGCGTCGAGACCTAACAATTCTGGTTGTCGTCGAGACTGTTGCTGATTTATGGGCCTTAGAGCGCGCAGGTCTGCTGAATGCGCGATATCATGTGTTGGGCGGGGTCTTGTCGCCGCTCGATGGCGTTGGGCCAAATGATTTAGCGATACCAAGTTTAATCGCGCGCGCGCGCGAAAGCGACATTCGTGAAGTTGTTCTTGCCGTTAATGCAACGGTCGATGGTCAAACCACCGCGCATTATATTGCTGATCTTCTTAGTCCCTTGGACGTCAAAGTAACACGTCTCGCCCACGGCGTGCCGGTTGGCGGAGAATTGGACTATCTGGATGAGGGCACACTTGCCGCCGCGCTGGAGCGACGCAGTAGTTTCTAGCTGTCGCAGTTGAAGGCGTAGATTGAATGGCCGGACCTGCGCCCAGCCATCTTATGTTTGCGCGATAAAGATATTTTACTTTGCTGATTTTGCAGTCACGATCTTTTCAAAATCAGCAAAATTAATTTCTCCAGTATATTTTTCGCCATTGATGAAAAATGTTGGGGTTGAATTAACGCCGAACTTTTCTGACGCGCGGTCGCGTATTTTATTAACCTTATCAAACAGGGCTTGGTCCTTCAAAATCGCTTCGAACTTTTCTTGTCCCATGCCGGTTTGCTTGAGAACATTTGCAAGGCCATCGAGCGGCTTTTCAGTAAAGGCCCAATTTTTCTGTTGCGAGAACAATAAATCAACGACGGCGTTACGCTTGTCGCCGAGCTCACGCGCCAGCATGAAGGCTGCGGTTGCAAGCGGATCTAGCGGGAATTCGCGCAGCATAAATTTCGCCTTGCCAGTATCGATCAGCTTTTTCTTCAGCTCTGGATAGACGTCGCGATGGAAAGCCGCGCAATGGCTGCAGGTCATTGACGCATATTCAACAATTGTAACAGGCGCGTCTGCGTTGCCTTCAACAATATCAGGCAGGGCGTTTGGGGCCATTAGCTCATCAATGCTGACCTTGCCGCTTGCAGTTTTATCCGCCAGGGCAGGGGTCATGCTCATCAAAATGATGCTTGAGGCAAGCCCCATTAAGCGTCGGCGAGAAAGATTAAAAAGCGTGAATGTCATGAGACTTCCATTGTGTCGAAGCTTTGAGCCGAGACTGTCATCCGCTCATTCTAGATCATAAGACGCTGTCAACGACAAGAGTGCGTGCGGCAGGCATTTTGTCGATCAGTATTATAAATGTCTGTATCTCATAATTTTTTATTAAATACCGTGTCTTGGTTGTAAAATCCAATAGAGAATTCCGATCGCAGCAACGCAAAGTCCAAGGTAAAAGACAACATCTCCGATCATCAGATCATTCATGCTGAAGCTGAAAACACTGATCACCAGACCGGCGATCGCGACCCAAAGAGACTTTTGACTGCGTTCTTCTTTTGGGGCTGGGCGGTCTTTAAGATTGCGTGACATGTCCTGCTCCTGTTTTGATCTGTCTTTTCATAATTTAGAGGCGCAGAGAAAAAAGTCAGCGGCTCTTTTCCTCAGCTGAGATCATATTTATCCTGTTGAAATTAAAAAAGCGCCTCAACTCAAGGAGTCCCTCGTCTGACGTCTTTTTATATTTTACCCGCAGTGTCGCTTCAGGCGCAAAGCATGCATGGCATCACAGCCTTGGCGTGGTCTCATTGGAATGAAGCTAATTTTGACCCTTAAGAGGTGTATTTGAATGTGGTGAACATGCCAGCATGCATGTGGTAGGCAAGGTGACAATGGAAAGCCCAAGTTCCAGGGTTGTCTGCATCGAAGGCCAGAACAACCCGTTTATTTGGCGGCACGAGTATCGTGTCGCGAACAGCGCCGGATATGCGCATATTATCAATTTCGACAACTTGGAATCGGTGTCCATGAAGATGCATGGGATGTGGCATCATGGTGCGATTTGTAAGGGTAAGTTCAACTCTTTCGTTTTTAGCAATGGGGAGGGGTGGCGTATCTTTGTTCCAGACATTATTGTTGATTGACCAGACATAGCGCGCCATGTCGCCAGTAAGATCAAGCGCATAGCTGCGATCTGCTTTGCGACGTGAAAGCGGCGAGGCTGCCTTCAGGCGCATTTCAAGATCAAGATCTAAGGCGGGCGTGTTTTCTTTCGCCTTATCCTCTAATCGCCCGATGGCGGCATTGGGTTGCGCTAAGATAACGCCTGTTCTTTTGCGTTCACCCTCTAGAATAAAAAGCACGGGAAAAGCTTTTCCAGATCCTGGCAAGTCGATGATCAAATCAAGTCTCTGGCCAACAACAATTGGAAATCGTCTGGAGATGATAGGCTCAACATCTTGTCCATCTACCGCAACAAGCGTCGCGTCTACATCGCCCATGTCGACATGAAAAGCGCTCATTGCGGCGCTATTGATAATTCGAAGCAAAACACGCGCGTCTTTTTCAACATAAAAAATTTCTGGGTCGGCCAGCGTGCGCTCATTAGCAAGATAAGCGTCATAGGCAACATCATTAAGATCCGCCATGCTGCTGCTTGTCGTTCCTGTGTTCGGCATTGACATGTTATTGTTCATCGTCATGCCTTGATGGGCGGCCATGTCATGGCCCATATCCATTGACGCCATGTCTCCTGACATCGCTGGGTTGCTGTCTTTATTGCCGCTGTTTTTGAGTTTGGCGAAAATTTCTTCTGCCGGCGTGAAGCTGAAGTCTGCCAGCATCACAACAATTTCCTGTCGATCGCGATAATGCTTGGGGTCACGAATGATCAGCGGCGCCGCCATTAAGGCTTGTTCTTGCAGGCCATAATGCGAATGCATCCAATATGTGCCGCTGAAGGTGAGCGGAAAGCGATAGTCTAGAGATCCGCGTGACGGGATGATGGGTCCAGAAATTTCAGGCACGCCGTCTTCATTGGAGGGCGGCGTTAGGCCGTGCCAATGAATAAGGCTTGGCTCATCAAGCTCATTTTCAACACGCACATTAAAAATAGTATTGACGTCGGTCGTCATGCCGTAGCGCCCGTCAGGCTGCTGAATGCCATAGACGGAAGCAGCCTTGCCGTTCACGTCAATCACGCGGCGTTTTAATTTTAAGATGGTCTGCGGCGTCGTTTGAGCAGATGACAGACTGATCGGCGATACGGCAAGAGCGCCAGATGTCATTAAGAAGGTGCGACGCGATAGCATGGTTTGGCTCCAGCGGAGATAGTCGGGAAGACCCTAGTCAATCAGCGGCGTCGATTAAATTGAAATTTGTTTGTAAATCATGGAAAATATTTTGTCTGGATCCCTGGCCAAGGGCGTCAGAATAAAGACAATAGCGCTCCTCGCGTGACGCGTGAGTCGAGATGGCAAGGTGGGGATATGCATATGATGTTCAACAAGCTTAGCGCTGCTCTTAGTTCTTTCTCCGCTGAAGCAATCGCGCGCGGCGTTTTTCTGGCGCTTTTGGCGTTTGCGCCGCCTGCTATAGCGCAGGATGCGCCCAAGGAGCCGCCTAAAGAGGCGCCCTCAGGTCAAATTACCATTGAGCAGATTCAGGTCGCCTTTATCGGTTCTGGGGCTGTAGGCGGCGGCACCCTGACCTTTGAAGGCAAGGAATATAAGTTCAAGGTCGCGGGTCTTGGCGTCGGCGGTTTTGGGGCCTCGCGCCTGAGCGCCAAGGGTGAGGTGTATGGATTGAAGAAGCTCGCCGATTTTGCTGGTCCCTACGGCGAGGTGCGCATGGGATGGGCAGCTGGGGATATGGGCAGCGCTCGGTTCTGGCTGCACAACGCCAAGGGCGTTTATCTCAAGCTCGAGGGAACGCGCCAGGGACTGCAAGTCGCTGCTGGCGCAGAGGGCGTTATCATCACAATGGAATAATCTCTCTTTATTTCTTTGCCCTAACTCAAGCCCGCTCAGCCTGAGGGGCGCCGAGCGGGCCTAAGTCCCAATATTCGCTGGTGGAAATGTGAGTTTCACGGAAGCGATGTTGGTTCTTCGTCAGAGACGAAAGATCACGCATTGTGCATTCATCATGACGCGCGCAATGTGCGCAAACGCACATTATGCACGTCATTTCATTTTCTCTTTATGACGACAAAAGATGGTTATGGCCGCGCTTTATCGATCCCGATGACAGTATCGCTGATGACAAGGCGCATGTTGCGTCTATCTTTTGGGGTGAATTTTTCCTAAATTTTTTATGATAGGAGGCAATCGGTGCTGCGGTTATGCGACGGTGGACCTGTTGGTCGTTTACGAATTCTTGCCAAGGTTCTTGTCGGATGTTTTGTCCTTGGCGCGCTGACATATGCCGCGCTTGAGATCGCCCGACTGAGTTAGTCGTCTTTTGACGTCACGCTTTGGCGCACTGTCGCAGGGTCAATGCGCATTTTGACGTGAGGGGGCCTTGAGAGGCGCGCGGCAATCAGTAGTGGCTGGGGCGGGAGGATTCGAACCTCCGTATGGCGGAATCAAAATCCGCTGCCTTACCGCTTGGCGACGCCCCAAAGCTTCGTCCTGCATAATGCGGGGCTGGCGGCTTCGCAACCCGTTCTTGTGATGAATGGCGTAATTAAACAGCGCTCATGGCGCTGCTGACTTTGTAGCGGCCTGTCGAAGAGCCTTAATATTGCTCTGATAGGCGTTGACCCCGCCATGAAAGGCCGCTGATCCCGCAACAATCGTATCTGCGCCGGCGTCAACGCAGGCCGTTATGGTGTCTGGCGTCACGCCGCCATCCACCTGCAGACGGATAGGGCGTTGACCAATCATTTCTCTAAGCCCACGAATTTTGGTCAGTTGAGAGGGCAGAAAGCTTTGGCCGCCAAATCCAGGATTAACGCTCATGACGAGAACAAGATCGATGCTGTCCAGGACATAAGCCACAACATCTTCCGGTGTCGCTGGATTTAATGAAACGCCTGCTTTCTTACCTAAAGCGCGAATTGTTTGCAGTGAGCGGTGTAAATGAGGTCCTGCTTCAGCGTGAACAGTAATAATATCGGCGCCAGCGTGAGCAAAGGCGGCGATATAAGGGTCGACGGGCGCAATCATTAAATGCACGTCCAACGGTATTGTTGTGTGTGGGCGCAACGCGCTGACGACGCCAGGACCGAAGGTGATGTTTGGCACAAAATGCCCATCCATCACATCAAGATGTAGCCAGTCTGCGCCGGCGTTGGACATCGCGCGCGCCTCATCCCCCAGGCGCGCAAAATCTGCCGAGAGTATTGAGGGCGCGATGATGAGATCTGCGCTCAAGAGCTACTCCGCAGCGCGTTTATTGGAGAATTTTGGATCAAGCTCTCCGGCGCTGTAACGCTTGGCCATTTCCGATAAAGGAACGGGCTTAATCTTTGAGGCTTGTCCAGCTGTATTAAATTCCTCATATCTTTGCTTGCAAACAGCACGCATCGCATCCATCGCGGGTTTGAGGTATTTCCGCGGGTCGAACTCACCTTTGTTCTTACCTAAAACAGATCGAATAGCCGCAGTCATGGCAAGCCGATTGTCCGTATCAATATTGATCTTACGCACGCCATATTTAATGCCATGTTGAATTTCTGCGACCGGCACGCCCCATGTTTGCGGCATTTCTCCACCGGCGGCATTAAAGGCGTCTTGTAGCTCTTGCGGCACTGAAGAAGAGCCATGCATCACTAAATGTGTGTTGGGGAGCCGCCGGTGAATTTCTTCGACGACGTTCATGGCCAGGATCGCGCCGTCAGGTTTGCGCGTAAATTTATAGGCTCCATGTGATGTGCCCATCGCAATGGCAAGGGCGTCAACTTTCGTCTTGGCGACAAAATCTTCAGCTTGTGCCGGGTCTGTGAGGAGTTGATCGTGGCTCAGTTTTCCTTCTGCGCCATGGCCATCCTCTTTTTCGCCTTCGCCGGTTTCTAAAGAGCCCAATACGCCCAGTTCGCCTTCGACTGAGGCTCCGACCCAATGCGCCAGATCAACGACGCTGCGTGTTGTGCGCACATTATAATCAAAGTCTGCAGGCGTTTTTCCGTCAGCCTTGAGTGAGCCGTCCATCATAACAGATGAGAAGCCATAGCGTATTGCGCTTGCACAGGTTGCTTCGGCATTGCCATGATCAAGATGCATGACAACGGGAATATCTGGCCAAATTGCAACAAGCGCTTCAATCATTTTTGCCAGCATGACGTCATTGGCATAGGCGCGTGCGCCGCGTGAAGCTTGAATGATTACGGGCGCGTCAACAGACGCAGCCGCCTCCATGACGGCAAGGCCTTGCTCCATATTATTAATATTGAAAGCTGGCACGCCATAGTCATGCTCTGCAGCATGATCAAGCAACTGGCGCAGCGTGATAAGGGCCATGACTGTCTCCGCTCTTTCGTTTCTTACTTAATCAAAGCAATTGCGGCTGTGGTAACAGCCTCAGGGGTAATGCCAAAATAATTATACAGTTCGGGCGCGGGCGCGCTCGCGCCAAAGCTGCGCATGCCAATAAAGCGCCCATTTTCGCCAATCCAGCGATCCCAGCCCAGTCTCACAGCTGCTTCAACGCCAATGCGTGGCGCTGTTCCAAGAACTTTTGCGCGATAAGCGTCGGGCTGAGTTTCAAAGAGCTCCCAGCATGGCATAGAGACGACAGCGGCCCTGACATTGTGTGAGGCTAATTGATCAGCAGCCTGAAGCGCAATTTCAACTTCAGAGCCTGTGGCAAGCAAGGTGACGTCGCGGCCATTTTCAGGCTCACGCAAAACATAGGCGCCGCTAGCGCTGAGATTATCAGCGATCGGTCGATCAAGCGTTGCAAGATTTTGTCGTGATAGGCTCAAGACAGATGGGGTATTTTTGGACTTTAGGGCAATCTCCCAACATTCAGCTGTTTCAATGGCGTCAGCTGGGCGGAAGACATAAAGATTTGGTAAGGCGCGAAGCGAGGCAAGATGTTCAACGGGTTGATGTGTTGGACCATCTTCGCCCAGGCCGATTGAGTCATGCGTCATGACATAAATGACACGCAATCCCATCAGCGCCGACAGACGAATGGCGCCGCGCGCATAGTCTGAAAAGACCAGGAATGTGCCGCCATAGGGAACAAAGCCGCCATGCAAGGCGATGCCATTCATTGCAGTGGCCATGCCAAACTCACGCACGCCATAATGGATATAGCGTCCAGAGAAATCATTTGGTTTTACAGAGGCCATACCCTTGGTGATGGTAAAGTTAGAATGCGTTAAGTCTGCCGATCCGCCAATTGTGAGAGGCGTGGCGTCATTGATGATCCCAAGCGTCATCTCCGAAGACTTGCGCGTTGCCAGTTTGGGCTTTTCTTCTGCGAGCGTTTTGCGAAAGGCGGCAAGGGGCGCTGAGACGTCATTGTCGATGTCTGCCGTCATGAAACGATCAAACAGTGCGCCCTTTTCATTTTGGTGCTTGCGCGCTTCCCACGCCTCGCGTTGCTTGGCTCCGCGGCGACCTGCCGCGCGCCAATAATCAAAAATGTCTTGCGGGATCTCGAAGGGCGGGTGCGGCCAGTTAAGCTTCTGGCGTGCGGCTTCAACTTCATTGCCGCCAAGTGGCGAGCCGTGGCAGCTTTCCTTGCCTTGTTTGTTTGGGGCGCCGAAGCCGATCACGGTGCGGCAGGCAATCATAGATGGACGGGGGTCATTTTTTGCCGCCTGCAAAGCAGTAAAGACAGCTTCAGGGTCATGGCCATTGACCTGCGTGACATGCCAGCCGGCTGCAGCAAAACGCGCCATCTGATCTGTTGATGTCGAGAGACTTGTTGGACCATCGATAGAAATTGAATTGTCGTCCCATAAAACAATTAAGCGCGATAATTGCAGATGACCTGCAAGATCGATTGCTTCGTGGCTGACGCCCTCCATTAAGCAGCCGTCGCCCGCAATGACGTATGTATGATGATCAACGAGCGCTTCTCCAAAACGCGCCGCCGCCATTCTCTCTGCGATCGCCATGCCGACAGCAGTTGCTAATCCTTGACCAAGCGGCCCTGTCGTCGTTTCAACGCCCTTCAGGTGGCCAAATTCTGGATGTCCTGCTGTGGGCGCGCCCATTTGGCGAAAGTTTTCGAGATCTTGCCGTGTGATATCAGGATAGCCCAGCAGATAATGCAGGGCATATAACAGCATCGATCCGTGGCCAGCAGATAAGACAAAACGATCTCTATCTGGCCACTCCGGATTTGCCGCGTCAAATTTCATGACGCGCTGAAACAACACCGTGGCTACATCGGCCATACCCATTGGCATGCCAGGATGACCTGACTTCGCTTTTTCAACGGCATCCATAGCAAGCGCGCGAATAGCATTGGCGTTTTGCTGTGCATCAGGCAGGGTGGTGTTGAGTGCTTCCGGCATTATGCTGTTGTGCTTTCTTTTAAGGGACGTTTTTCTTTCGTCTCACAAGTTCAAGAATTCTGGGCGTCAAGATGAGCTGCATTGCAAGATCCAGACGGTTGCCAGGTATGACGATAGAATTTGCTCTCGACATCCAGCTGCCAGCAATCATGTTGACAAGGTAGGGGAAGTCGACGTCTCGCGGGTCGCGAAAGCGAATAACAACAATAGATTCGTCTGGCGTCGGTATGGAGCGAGCGACAAAGGGGTTGGATGTATCAACAGTTGGCGCGCGTTGAAAGTTGATGTCTGTCTCTGAAAATTGTGGGCAGATGTAATAGACGTAATCATGCATTCGGCGCAGGATCGTCTCAGTAACGGCTTCCGTTGTGTATCCACGCGAATTGCGATCGCGGTGTAACTTTTGTGTCCATTCAAGATTGATAACTGGCACAACGCCAATTTTTAAATCAGCATAACGCGCGACATTAACGTCATCCGTGACAACGGCGCCGTGCAAGCCTTCATAAAAAAGGATGTCTGTGTTTGGCGGCAGCTCCTCCCAGCTCGTAAAGGAGCCTGGCGGCACCCCAAGTCGGGCGGCTTCATTTTCGTCATGCGCATAATGTCGATAGCTGCCAGATCCTGTTTCGCCATATTCACGAAACAGCGTTTCAAGTTCTGGCAGTAAATTGGCGCTAGGGCCAAAATGACTGAAATGATGATTGCCCGTGGCCTGCGCGTCAGTCATTTGCGCCTTCATTTCGTCGCGGTTGAAGCGATGGAAGCTATCTCCCTCGACATAGGCCACAGATATCCGCTCGCGTCGGAAAATTTGCTCAAAGGTGGCTTTGACGGAACTCGTGCCCGCTCCAGAGGAGCCTGTAATTGAAATGATGGGGTGTTTGACCGACATGGGTGCGTTACCCGATGAATTCCTTGTCGAATGAGCCGACGATCAGGCGTGAACTCTCTTTGCCCGGCTTGTCGCACGGCTGTCCGCTAAAGGGAAGGCGTCTTGGCAACAATTGCGCGCTTTGATCCCCGAGAAAGGCTGTAAAAGCAGGGGCAGGCTTGTTGGCGGCTCGCTTGACGAGATAGCTGCCGGCAACCTATATCCTAGCCTCAAAGGCTCGCTTGATGGCGAGGCTTGGGGCGGGGTAGCTCAGTCGGCTAGAGCAGAGGAATCATAATCCTTGTGTCGGGGGTTCGAATCCCTCCCTCGCTACCATATTTTATAATATAAACAATATATTGTATGTTGCGTGCCGTGTCCTTGGGGGTATATCGCTCAAGACCCGGCGTGATGGTTTAATTTTTTGCAGTGTCGTTGCGCTTAACGTCTCCTTAAAATCTGTATTAATGACGCAGCATGAGCGGGTGATTACATCTTGGCGTTATTGCAGCCCCGGGGTTATCTCGAAATGTGGAAGAAAAAGCGCGCAGCTTTCAAGATGGTTTTTATCTCTGCTGGCAAATTTCTTAGACAATAGATTGCGCCGCCAATTGATGCTTGGTCTAATGTGAGACAGCTGTCTGATATTCAGGCGATAATGACAGTTAACTCAACATTGACGCAGCGCTAGGCTAAATATGCATAGTTGATTAAGCGTAAAATTAATAATACAAAACATGTCATTGTTATTTGTGAGAATTATTGTGTCTAGCCTAACAAGATTGTTTACCTTATTCACTACAATTGAAAGAGAATTTGGTATCGCATCGCTCGAAAAAGGCGAGCGTGAAATTCTTGATT
>DAIRFH010000054.1:0-14153 GCA_036795145.1 Methylocystis sp.
AATTTGATGCAGTTGATCCTTATCTTTGTCAGTCTTTAACTTTAATCGAAAAGCTGGGTGGTTCTGCGCCGATCATCATTGCAACTGGCTTTGATCAGCCAGGTGATAATTTTGACATGTTCGTTAAACGTATCGCAAAGCGCAGAGAGATTACATTTATCCTGATCTCAGATCCTTTTGAGCGTGCGCCGCCATCCGGCAACTATCCTTATCATACTCCAGATGGCCTTGCCGGGCAGATTTTTATAAAACGTGAAGAAAATAATAAAAAGAATGATATTTTTTCTATGCGTCTGCGTCAGATTGGCGCCCGCGCGCTGTCCATCAATATAGAGGACACAACGCCAGTAACGGCGAGCGTTCTTGAGAGAATCTTCGATGGATCACGCTGAAATTATTGAAAGGCTTCGCGATATACATCCGCCGTCAATGCAGAGTTTTTACGCATTGATTTTGATGTCAGTCCTGGGCTGCGCCAGTGCAATTTTTTTCTTTAAA
Source organism: Methylocystis sp. (assembly GCA_036795145.1). Classification (GTDB taxonomy): domain Bacteria; phylum Pseudomonadota; class Alphaproteobacteria; order Rhizobiales; family Beijerinckiaceae; genus Methylocystis. The sequence goes on from DAIRFH010000054.1 coordinate 499, forward strand.
TTATTGTTCTATTTTAATGCGTCTTACTATCCCTTGCGCCATGCAGCATTAACAAATCTGAAGAAGTCGCGCCTCATGGCTCCTCCAGAGCGCCTAGCGGCACAGTCTCGTCTCCTTCGTGACCTTGTTTATTCCATTGATGCAAAGTTGTCTTTTTTGCATGGAGATTTATGGCTTGAGCAATTGGATAGGGTTTTTATGACGCATTATTTCACGGATGGCCTTGGCCGCATATATGGCGAGGATCTATATCAAAAAGCAGATCATATAGCTGTTGATGTTCTTGATAGGGAGCTCGAAAAGATACTGGGCGCGTTAAAAAAATGACCAAATTAGAATTTGCTGCGCCCTTATTTTTTTATCTTCTACCTCTTCCGGTAGTTTTGTGGGCCTTATTTAAAGAATATAAGCAACCAATTAAAGGCCTGTTGGTGCCGCCTGCTTTTTTGAAAGAATGTCAAACAGAAAAAGGTCAGTTTGGAATAATTCAGTTTTCATGGAAATTAATGAGCGTTTCTATAGGCTGGATTGGCTTGATCGTTGGGCTTGCTGATCCACGCGTTCCAGATGCAGTCTCCGCGCTTGCGATCTCAGGTCGCGATATCATGCTCGCTATTGACCTTTCTGGAAGTATGGCGAAGCGAGACTTTGATCTCAATGGCGCGCCAGTCAGTCGTTTGGATCTCGTCAAACATGTTACATCGGAACTTATCCGGCGCCGAGATGGGGACAGAATTGGCCTCGTGATATTTGCTGAAAAGACCTACGCTGCCTCACCCTTGAGTTTTGATACACAGGCTGTCGCCAGCGCTCTGGAGGAAGTAGAAATCGGACTTGTTGGCCGTTCTACAGCAATTGGCGAGGGACTTGGTCTTTCCCTCAAGCGTCTTATGACATCAACAGCGCCGACGCGTATTGTTATCCTCTTGTCTGATGGGTCTAATAACGCAGGATCAAGCCAACCAACAGCAGTCGCGGAGCTTGCTCATAAGCTTGGGATTAAAATCTTTACTATTGGCCTTGGAGAGGACAACGCCGCGCTACTCTCTGACTCTCGAGATGCTGTTGATTTTGTAACACTTGAAAATGTTGCGCGCATAGGCGGCGGATCAGCGTTTCTTGCCCGCTCTAGCGCCGACCTCGATCGCGCGGTGCGCTTGATCGAAGCGATGGTTGCTGGACCAGCGCCCGCCCCACCTCGCGTGATTTATCATTATTTATGGATTTATCCCGTAGCGGTTTCTTTTATTTTGTTACTTGCTGTTGGTCTCGCCTTGAGGGCAAGAAGATGATTATTTTGGGATCATATGCGATTTTACGTCCCTATTGGTTATTGATTATCCCAGCTTTGATAATTGTGCTGAGCGTGACGAAATCAAAAGCCTCGTCTCTTGGAGACTGGCCTCGCGCAATAGATGCGCCCCTCCTTGCTGCACTCCTAGAAAGACAGGGCGTTCAGCATCAGCTTAGAAAAAATCTATCATTATATTGGAGCTTGGGGTTGATCGCCCTTGCGTTGAGCGGCCCTGCCACGAGATTTTCCGAAAGAGGTCAGTTTCGTAATCTCGACGTTGTGCTGATTGTTATGGATGTATCGCGAGCTGAAAATATACCTCAAGTCGTTTCATCAGCGCAAATCATCCTCTCTGACAATGGTGCGCGTCAGATTGGTCTAATCCTTTATGCCGGCGATGCATATCTTGCGAGTCCGCTGACAGATGATGTTTCAGCACTTGAAGGATTAATATTTGCAGTAGATGAGAGAACAGTCCCAGAAGGAGGACGTCGTCCTGAAAAGGCGCTCGCCCTTGCGCGGCGTATATTGCAGGGGGCGCAAAGCTTTTCTGGAGATGTTGTTTTGATTTCTGACGGAGATGGCGTGACGTCACTCGCGCAAGATCAAGCATCAGCATTATCACACGATGGACATAAATTACATACGATCGCTGTTTCTTCTCATGACACTGTTTCTTCTCAAGCGCGTCACGCAAATCTGCAACAATTGGCTCGAGACGGTAACGGAATGACGAAAGACGCCGTAAGGGCGGGTGAGATAGCAACCGCGATTGCCAAGAGAGGGATTGATCACCTTATGCGTGATCCTCGAACCGCCCTGGAGTGGTCTGATCATGGACGCTATATCCTCCTTCTGGCCGCAGGTGTCTTACTGCTGTGCTTTCGTCGAGGCGCGTTATGAGAAAATATGCGCTCATCATTGCGATCCTGTCACTTATCGCTGAGCTTATCCTGATAGCGCCCTCAATTGCCGCCCACACTCTACTTGCGCTTGGCTTTCCGGTGATCGCCTCAAAGATTTTTAGTGATCCTGCGTGGAAAGGCTTTGCGCTTTATACAGCTGGCCGATGGGATGAGGCTGCGGCAATATTTGCAGCTATTGGAGACGACTATAATCTTGGAAACGCTTTGGTGCGTAGTGGTCATTATGTTGACGCCATCGCAGCCTATGAGGACCATTTAGCTAAAGAAGCAGACGATGACGATGCTGCATTTAATAAATCATTATTGGAAAAAGCGCTTCAGCAGCATTCTGCCGCCTCAAAAACAAATCCATCTCAAATGCTCATGAATTCTCCTGCAACCAAAATGGGAACAGTGCGTGAGCGGCCTTTAACGCAGAGTGGTCTCGGTGGGGCAGGCGTAGGCCTTGCGTCGGGCAGTGAGACGCAAGGCAAAGGCTCAAAAGGTGGGAGTGCGACGCGGGATGGCTTGAGCCTGAGCGCGGCAAGCGAGGATGAGCGCAATGCATCAGCAACTGCCGCCGGCTCTACGGAGAGCGCCGGAAGAAAAGGGGAGGTTCAGCCAAATTTCCCAGACTTACTGCAAGAACGCGAGAGCCGGATGCGGCGGCGCCAACAGGAAGCAGGCGTTCATCCAAGTGCTGAGTGGTTGCAAACTTTACCAGATGATCCTGGTCAGTATTTGAAACTTAAAATATTAGCTGAAAAGTCACGACGACTTAACGCTGCCGGCGGACCTCTCCCAGAGGATGATTAAATGATGGTTCGCAGAATTTACATGATCTTATTTCTGATCTTGGCCCTTCTAGGCCATGCTGCGGCGCAATCAGTAGATCCGCCAGTAAGTAAGATCGAGGCGATAGTCGAGCTGCCAAAAGAAAAACCTTATGTTGGCGAGCCTTTGCGGCTTATTCTTCGATCGGCCATCCATGCGCAGGTCGCGACTGAAAGAATATATCAACCCGAGCTAACAGATTTCGACTGGCAGCAATTTGGCGTTGACACATTCAGTAATGAATTCATTGACGGTTTCTGGATGCCTGTCCTTACGCGTGTTCTAATGATTTATCCGCTGCGGCCAGGACAACTGACAATAAATTCCTTCAAAAGACATATTACTTATTATGCCTTTGATGGTGCGCGAACTGAGATTGAGCTTGTCTCAAAGCCGATTTCAATCGATGTGATCTCGCGCGAGGCCATAGCTGATCAGGGCAATTTCTGGATTCCAGCTAAATCATTACGCATTAGCGATCAATGGGAGCCAGAGCCGGATAAAATTCGCTTTGGTGAAACTGCCAAGCGCATTTTAACAGTTGAGGCGGAGGGACTTACTGCTGATCGTCTGCCTAATCTTCCAAATTTCCGAGCGCCAGGGATTATCACTTTTGCAGGCCCTATTGAGCGACAAACAATTATTACTGATCAAGGACCTGTTGGACGCGCGCGCTACCAATGGCATGTGCGACCGGTGGGTATGACAGCTGCGACAGCTCCCTCTATAAGCCTAAAATGGTTTGATATTTCTGCGCGTGTGATGCGAGAAGCCGTCGCGCCAGAACGCCAAGTAGCATTTTCACAAAATAAGAAAGTTGAACAAAGATCAAAGAGTGATCTTGTAACTGATCTTTTCTCCTCTTCGTCACTTTATGCATATCTACTGGCTTTTGCGTTTAGCTGCGCCATCTGGGTGATGATTAATAAATCAAATTCCTTTAAGACTCACGGCTGGCGCTATTTGATGCAAAAAGCGCAATTATTTTTACTGCTATTGATCAAAGCTCTACAAAATAAAACAGATGATTTTTATTTCATACTTATGAAATTAAGGGCGTTGGATAAACCATTTCATCATAGAATTTTAGCTGAATGCAATCTGACTCAAGAGCTAACAAAGCTTGAACACTCCCTGTTTGGCCCGAATAATCAACGTGAATCTTACAGTTTAGCGCCTCTCGCCTTCAAATTAATATCAACGGCAGTAATTTATAAAAGGTAATGGGCGGCTGGTTAATTCATAATATTTGAAGATTAAATTTTGTATGTAATAAATTTTTTTTAATAAAAGAACGAATCAAAAAGAATTGAAATGACAGCTGAAGATACAAACTGTCATCCCAAATATATGAGCCATTATTGTGATATTATAACGCAATTACAGGTAATTTAGGATTTACTCTTATCGCTCGGCTTATACCAAGGAACAAAGAAGCCAAAGATGCCTGATAGAACGCCAAATGTAATAGCAGAGGCGATGACGATTGCTGTATCAGATGTGCCCCACCATGCAAGGATTGCTCCCAAAACGGCTCCAGCGGCGCCACAGATATATACGCTTGGCGTTAGATCCATCTCAAAGCCAACCATGCCATCATATTTATCTTTTGGTTTCGAAGTATTATTGTCGTCCATGATTATGCTCACTTAAATGTGTGATACTTGTTGTTAGATAGTGCAAATAAAGGATTGGTCCAGTTTATTTGGTGAATTTTACTTTAGATAAAAAAATCAATGAAAACAGATGGATATTGAGTCATGGCGCCTGACGTCTATCATCCCTTCCATGTCAGGGATTAGGACTATTGGCTTTTTAACTCATTTTTACTGAAATTTTATTTAGCGATTATTTTCAGCCTTTAGCCCAATTATTACTCTAAATTTGTCGAATTATTCCAAAAACCAGTCGAATAGAGGGAAGTCTTCGGGAAAAGCATCATCTAATATTTTAATGAAAGTCTAATCAGCAGGTCCGGCCAAAAATAAGCAACATTTTGTTCAATTACCCTATCATAATTCGTCACAATTGCAGCGCCGAGTAATATAAGCGTTAAACCAAAGACAGCATTGAAACCACAGACGTATTTTTTAAGGGGCGCTTTTACTTTATCGAGAAGATTTTTCCACAAAACACCCAAGATCACCAAAGGCGTTACAGCTCCGAGAGAGAAGGAAAAGATAACTGTCGCAGCCTCCAATACGTGCTGGCTTTGCGCGGCAAGGATTGAGGCGGCGCCCAACGTTGGGCCAGAGCACGGCAACCATATGGCTCCCAACAAGCTGCCTGTTATAAATTGACCAGATATTCCCTCAGGCCTGATTTTACGTAACATATTCATCAAAGAATTCGTTGTTCTATCGAATAGAGGCAATTTGAAAGTATATTGAGGCGCGAGAAGCGCGGCGCCAAAACAAATAAGTAAAATTGCGCTTGGCGCCCGTAATTGCGAAACATCCAATGGAAGTAGGGCGCCAAATAGTGAAAATAATATGGTAATTAGGGTAAAAGAAAAAACTATGCCGCACGCAATTACCATAGCGCCAGATTTAAGATGCGTTCCAGTTCCACCAAATACAAGAGGCAGGATTGGTATAACGCATGGCGACAGGATCGATAATATTCCCGCCATAAAGGCAAGTGCGATTGAATAAGTCACAAGCTGTAATCACAAAGCCTTTTCAAGGAGACTCTGCAGAGATGCAGGATCTGTGTCATTTGCTGATCGTGTTATTTCTCGAGGACCCTTGTAGACAAGAATTGTACTGCGTGTATTGGCTTTTAATTTGCGCATTGACTCCTTATCATTATCAAAATCGACGACAAAATATCGAACTTTATCAAAACGGGGATCCTGTATAACTTTTTCAATTACAGCTTCTTGCTTCTTGCATGTCGTGCACCAGGGAGCAAAGATATAAACAATGATTGAGTCATTTGCGGCTTGCGAGACAGAAAATGCTTCCTGAGAGAAGGGTTTTTTTTCTGTGGCTTGCGCAAGTCCGACTAGGGATAGAAAAAAGATAACTATGATCGTAATTTTCGAAAGACGCATATTTAATTCCCTAGTTGATCGTTTTGATCTGCAATTTTATTGGGTGATAGGCGATCAATAACAAAAACAGCACCAACTTTATCATAGCGTCTTAGGGTAACAAGTCTATAGGCCAGCTCTAGAGTTTCTTTGCCTTAAATTCTTAGTCTTGGGATAAATTACCCCTGGCTGGGCAATATTTTCTTGAGCACACTTAACGTGTTATGGCTGAATTTTCACCATGATATAAGGCCTGCATCGCCTCCTTTGCATGGTTGCGAATTAGACAAAATATTCGTCTCGCTAATTAAGAGCGATGGAGCCTTTATGTTTTGCGTCACATATTCCTGTCAGCTGCGGGTGAATAATAATTTTGGAAAACTAATCACGGATGTTAGAATTTATTATTCAACTATTTCTGCCGACAATAACCAATTAAGGAATTAAAATCATGGCTGACTATAAGCCTCCATTGGTCTGGACGTGGACAAAACCCAATGGCGGCAATTTTGCCAGCATCAACCGACCAATCGCCGGCGCAACGCGCGAATTGGCGTTGCCAGTCGGTCGCCATCCTTTGCAGCTCTATTCAATGGCGACCCCCAATGGTGTGAAAGTCACAATCTTGCTTGAAGAGTTGATTGAGGCTGGGCATGCTGGCGCCGAATATGACGCTTGGCTTATTAATATTCGCGAAGGCGATCAGTTTAGTTCAGGCTTTGTAGCGGTTAATCCAAATTCGAAGATACCAGCGCTCCTCGACTGCAGTGGATCAACGCCAATCCGAGTATTCGAGTCAGGTTCCATACTGCTTTATTTGGCTGAGAAATTTGGCGCTTTCCTCGCGAAAGATATTGCAGCGCGCACAGAGGCTTTAAATTGGCTATTTTGGCAGATGGGCAGCGCACCCTATCTGGGCGGCGGCTTTGGTCATTTCTATGCCTATGCGCCGGTTAAGATCGAATATGCGATCGACCGCTTCGCTATGGAGACTAAACGGCAGCTTGACGTCCTTGACAGGCGTTTGGCGGTAAGCGCCTACCTTGCTGGACAAGAATATACGATTGCAGATATCGCGGTATTTCCCTGGTATGGCGCCCTTGTGAAGGGCTGGCTCTACAATGCCTCGGAGTTTTTGAGCGTTCAGGATTACCCAAATGTCATGCGTTGGGCGGAGGCGATATACGCCAGGCCAGCTGTAAAGCGTGGACGCATGGTCAATTCTATGTGGGGCGATCCATCAGAGCAGCTTCATGAACGCCACGACGCAAGTGATTTTGATACAAAAACCCAAGATAAAATGCGCACCCAACAGATCTAGCCATTATTCTTCAAAAAATGGACGAGAGTTTTTTATTCGCTCGCTTTAAGGCAGCCGCAATCATTAAACCAATCCCCGGTCATGACATGGGGTTTTATTGCTCAAATTGAGCTTCTCCACGAGCGCGTTTGGCTCTACTCATAGCGCCAACTTGGCTCCAGCTTTTAGGAGAAGACCTTGGCGTATCTTGTTCCACGCCTAACATGTCTGCAAATTCAGCCAAGCTGTCCGCAACGCCCATAAGCCCGTCATTGGCGGAGACATCATTATTTAACGCCTCTTGCGCATTGGCAGAGCCGCAAAGAACCAAAACAGCAGCAAGAAGGAGGGGCGCAATTGCTTTCATGCGCTCGCCTATAGCGCAGTCATATAATGACGCAAGGAAGTTTTGTCTGTGTGGGATATTTTTAAGAAATGAGCTTTTAAAGAGCTGAAAAAAATCGTCAAAGGGCATAAAAAAGTAAGAGGGGCCAATCTTGAGGAGACTTACCTCGTCACCCGCTTTGAGAAGATTTGTTGAAACAAGCTGTATGTTTTTTGGTTGCCTGCCGGTGTCACGCCGCGCTTGTTCTGGGCTATAATTAATAATATCAGTTAGTTAATGGCAGGAGTGACCGGGATCGAACCGATAACCCCCGGTTTTGGAGACCGGTGCTCTACCAATTGAGCTACACTCCTGCATGCGTCTTGCGACACAGGCCTTCAATGCCGCAAGCCAGCCCTATACGCAAGGGCATTTACTGATCAAGTCCTCAATTTCCTCGTGATAAAAGCGTAACGGCGCGGCGGTTCTGCGACCAGCAAGAAATATCGTCGCAGGTTGCAACGGGCCGTTCTTTACCAAAGCTTGTTGTGCGAATGCGGCTGGCGGCAACGCCACGAGAGATGAGATAGTTCTTTGCAGCTTCAGCGCGACGGGCGCCAAGCGCAAAGTTATACTCTCTGGTTCCGCGTTCGTCGGCATGGCCTTCAATCGCAAAATTATAACGATTATACCGATTGAGCCACTCAGCCTGTTTGTCTAACGTAGCTTGCGCTGTTGACGATAACTCAGTTGAGTCGCTTTCAAAGAACACTCGGTCGCCAATATTTGAGATAAAATCCTGCGTGCTGCCGGGAGAGGCAAGACCACTGCTGCTCAGACCGTTTCTGCCATTGGCGCCTGCGAGCCCTGAGCCATCTCCAATGTCATCCGCTGCATTTTTCGCGCACCCCGCAATAGCCAGTGTCGCCGTCAGAACAACGGCGATATTGGCTTTGCGAAGGTATTGAGAAAAAAACATGGTGAACTCCCGTTAAAACTTAAGACTGTCAGCGGTATTAAGCCTTGCGAGGTTAAGCGAAGGTTCCAACAGTCCAAATTAACGATTCTAAACTTATTGAAAGCGTCATTAATTCCAATTGTCGTTAGCAAAGAGTTAATTAGTTAATGAAGTCTAAATTGATTCACGGGTAATAGATTTCTCCATCGGGCCCCCTCCAGCCGCCTTTTAATTCAGCAAAGCGGAGATCTTCATCAAAAACTCTGATGCCGCCAGGTTCTATGAATTGGCGTCCAGGAGTTGGCCGCGTGTCACGAATTAACGAAAAATAATGATCCTCAGAACAGTCTTTGGGGCGCTCATTGAGCGTGGGGGCACAATCAAGATTGGCGCCGTTTGGGAAATGAACGCGCGCCTTAAAAAATATTTCGTAGCCCCGCATCTCCCCAACAATCATATCAAAATCTGCAGTTCTCTTGGTTTCCAGGGACTGCACAATGAAGGTGGCGCCAAAACGTTTTGCAACAAGATGGTCGACAACTTTGCGGGTCTCTGATTCACCTGGGCGGCAGCCAATCATACAGGCCGATGCGGCAGATAGAGGCGCGTTGACGCTAATAATGAGAATAACGGCGAAAAGTTTATTCATGATGCGGTTCCAATGGCTTTGCCTATTCCATGGCGGTGTTTTTAAAAAATAGAGAGATGCTAGATCTGAGGTGAATTCATGATTTCTGCTGCGCCGCACAATAGGCGGTACCCTTCTTGCTGGTTTGTTTTATCACGCTAGAATAATAGGGCGTAGCAAAGCGGAGAAAATGCATGAATGAAGGTATTGCCCCATTTTTTTCGCCGATTACCCTTTTACTTGGGGGCGTTTTGGTTGCGATTGGGTTCCTTTCACTCTTTGATCTTCATTTTCTTAAGACGCCGATGCAAGGCAAAATTGCGCTTGTCGTGGGACTTATGTTCATTGTTGCAACAGAGGCAATGTTTGCAACCAGTAGCGCTGGCGGACGCTTCTTTGTTGGACAGAAAAGCGATTTAACTGAGTGTGAATTTCAGATTGAACGAGATTTTCCTGCTGAGCGCAAAGATAATCCCCATCTCGTGTCAGAGAAAATTACGAGCTGTATGGTTCAATTGGGATATGATTGGAGCGATGAACACAAGCATTGCAAGGAAGCGCCAATTTCGACAAACGCTTTCTGTTATCTTCCAACTGGCCCTATGGATAGACGAATTGTGGCCTTTCAAATGGGTTTTGAATAGCTACAATAATGAGCCTTGATCATCCGTTGTTTTTTTTCTTTGACCGCGTTGGAGCTTTTCTTTTCTCTCTATCCGCTTTAAATGTTGGGTCGCATCATCACAAACATTTGCGTGAATGAGGCCGTCTGAGACTTCTATAATTAAATGTGATGTCCCAGTGACTTGCGTGACGCTCGTCACGAAATCCCCACCCTTGTCTCGTATAAGCGCGAACCCGCGTGACAACACAGCGTGATGGCTAAGAGATTTCTGTAAGTGACTAAGCCTTGTTAGTTTTTCTTTATTTTTCTCAAACAATAATTCAATCGCCCGATTTAAGCGGGTCTGACTGGTGATCAGCTTTTGTCGGGAACCCTGGTTTTTCTGCCTGACAAGCGTCATATAGGCTTGCATCGCTTGATGCAGCCGTCGTTGATAGCTACTTACTTTTTCGCGGGTTCTTGCAAGCTCCACTTGCGGCGAGTGACGCGCTAATATGCTTGCCAGTCGGGCTAGCTTTAATCTTTGACTATTGCCATGGTTGCGCGAGAAGGATTCCAATCGATCGGATGAGCGATCCAATCTTTGGCGAGGCGTAGAGAGAAGATGGTCACTATTTGGCAGAAGCCGCGCTAGTCTAAGAAGGTCTTGTTGCTTTCGGTCTTGTAATCTTTTGTGCGCAGCTTGAAATCGTAGCATTAAATTAAAGATGCCCGAAGAGAGATCGGCCCGCACAGGAACGCTTTTTTCTGCAGCGGCTGTTGGCGTGGGCGCGCGTAAATCAGCGACAAAATCAATCAGTGTCGTATCTGTTTCATGTCCAATTGCGGAGATAAGAGGAATAGCGCTTTGTGCGGCAGCTCTAACAACATTTTCTTCATTAAACGCCCAAAGATCTTCAAGCGATCCACCCCCACGCGCAACGATAATTACATCAGGGCGCGGTATATCGCCGGTGTCTGGCAGTGCGTTAAAACCATTAATCGCCTGTGTTATCTCAATGGATGAGGTTTCTCCCTGAACTCTGACAGGCCACAGGATGATGCGTCGCGGGAAACGATCTGAAATGCGATGAATAATATCACGAATGACGGCGCCAGTTGGAGACGAAATGACGCCAATGATTTTAGGCAGAAAGGGCAGGGGTTTTTTGCGAGATGGATCAAATAATCCCTCAGCGGCAAGCTGAATGCGTCTGGCTTCCAACAAGGCCATTAAGGCGCCAACGCCTGCCGGCTCAAGCGCCTCAATCACAATTTGATATGAAGATTTACCAGGAAATGTTGTGATCCGACCTGTTGCAAGGACCTCTAGTCCCTCTTGGGGGCGCATGCGCATCTTGAGCATGGCGCCTTTCCATATGACGGCGTCAATACGCGCGTTTTCATCTTTCAGTGAGAAATAGGCATGACCTGAACTATGCGGACCACGATAATTTGAGATCTCGCCGCGCAGCTTTACGCGTGAAAACCTATCCTCAACAGTGCGTTTTAGCGCTTGTGATAATTCCGAAACGCTAAGTTCCGGCGTGTTTGCGCCAATGGTCACGCCTTCATCTGTGTCATGATCGCTCATGAGAGAATAAAGGGAAGTTTTTTATAGAATAATTTTATCAATACTGTTTCTGAAAGGGGCATGTTGAACGTCACTCACGCCGCCTCTTCTGTTTCTTTCAGTGCATTACAAACCTGGGTTACTAATTTTTCAACAAGATTTGAGTCATCGCCTTCCGCCATAACTCTGATAACGGCTTCTGTTCCAGAGGCGCGCACAACCATACGCCCCTCTGCGCCAAGTTTTTTGCGGGCATCTTCGATTGCCGTCATAACCGAGGCCTTCTCGAGTGCGCGCTTTTGCGCTCGAACATTTCTTAAAATTTGCGGCAAGGGTTCGAAACAGTGGCAGACGTCACTCACCAGTCGACCTTGTCGCTTAACTTCGGCGAGCACCTGCATTGCCGTGACGAGTCCATCTCCAGTTGTGGAGAAGTCAGACAAAATGACATGTCCAGATTGTTCGCCGCCGACATTATAACCCGCCTGACGCATGCGTTCGATGACATACCGATCGCCCACCGCCGTGCGTTCCATTTTAAGATTAAGACCGGCTAGATGGCGCTCAAGCCCAAGGTTGGACATGATGGTGGTCACCAGTCCTGGCTTGGCGAGCAATCCCTGTTCCTGCCAGCTGGCGGCGACGACAGCCATGAGCTGATCGCCATCTATGATCTGACCATTTTCATCGATCATAATCACGCGATCCGCATCGCCATCGAGTGCGATCCCGACGTCAGCCCGCATTTCACGAACCTTATCCCGCAAAGCGCGGGGATGCGTTGAGCCGACATTATTATTTATGTTAAAGCCATCTGGCTCGACGCCGATTGCGATGACTTCTGCGCCAAGCTCCCAGAGCGCTTCAGGCGCGACCTTATAGGCGGCGCCATTGGCGCAATCAATAACGACGCGTAAGCCGTCAAAACTCATATTGCGTGGAAGCGTTCTCTTGGCAAATTCTATGTAGCGCGCCCTGACGTCTTCAATACGTCTTGCCCGGCCAAGTTCTGTTGATCCAGCAAGTTTACGGGTGAGTTCGCTCTCCAGAAGCTTCTCAATTTCTAATTCAATCTCGTCTGAGAGCTTATGGCCGTCAGGACCAAATAATTTAATGCCGTTGTCTTCAAATGCATTGTGCGACGCTGAGATCATAACGCCAACATCAGCGCGCATTGAGCGGGTGAGCATGGCGACGGCCGGCGTTGGCATCGGCCCAACAAGCAGAGGATCCATGCCGACTGAGGCAAAGCCTGCAACCAGGGCATATTCGATCATATAGCCCGACAGCCGCGTGTCTTTGCCGATGACAACCCGGTGCCGTCCTTCGCCACGATGAAAAATCAGCCCTGCCGCTTGTCCGACCTTCAAGGCAAGTTCAGGCGTGATTTTGACATTGGCGAGGCCACGAATGCCATCGGTGCCGAAATATTTACGGCTCATGGAAATCATCCTTTTAAGCTTTTAAAACTGACGGCTCATTACATGAAATCTATAAGTTTTGCGATCTCACTGAGGCAAGAAACGATTAATAGTGTTAAGTTCGATTAAATCATGGTCTTTCCAGGAGAGGGGGGCATTATATCATGAAAGTTGTCATTTACCATAACCCTTCCTGCGGCACTTCTCGTAAGGTGCTTACGGCGTTGCAAGACGCCGGGTTAGAAATTGACATCATCGACTATTTAACATCGCCTCCGGACGAGAAAACTCTCAAGCGGGCGCTTAAAAGCATGGGCAAAAATTTGCGTGATATTTTACGCAAGCGTGGCACGCCATTTGAGGAATTAAATTTGGACAATCCCAAACTCGACGATCGGTATATTTATGCCGCGATTGAGAAAAATCCGATATTAATTGAGCGCCCAATCGTCCTGTTCGGCGATAAAGCCTGGCTATGTCGGCCTGCAGAGCTTGTGGCTGAGGTGATCGCCGCAGCCAAGATGCGGCCCTAAATAAATCCACAAGCACGCGAGCCAAGACGCGTAACCATCAGCTTAAAGCGGATGAGGATTTAACTCAGTCAGACCTTTAGCAGAGGGGACGACTGTTGATGGCACTGAGGAGCTTGACGGGGAGTGCGGCGGTGGGCTTGTCTCTTCCCTATTAGGGCGTTTTCCTGTCAGAAGATTTTTCATTTCTTCGCCGCTCAAGGTTTCAAATTCCAAGAGACCTTGCGCGAGGATATCAAGCTGGGCGCG
>DAIRFH010000141.1:0-2589 GCA_036795145.1 Methylocystis sp.
CCATCTACGCCAACCAACGTAGTTGGTATATGGGCGAGACCTTGCCGCGTCGTTGGGATCAGCCCTGGTCCCCTGGCGTTTCGTTTGAATCGCCGACTTTTGACGATGAATAAGTCAAAACCAGCTTGAATGACCGCCTCACAGGGTTTGAGACGTTTTCTTGACACACTAGGGCATCTCAGATAGCCAGATGCAGCTGATAGCGGCTCCTGGCTTCTATCCGCTATGCACCCGTGGCCTGTTGCGATCTTGCGACGGCCTGTCGGCCGAATAATCGGCAGAGGAGGGCGCGTTCCTGCCCCGATAAACCGGGTGCGCAGAGGAACAGCGATGTGACCGAGACGTCTGGTATGAGACCAGATGGCGTCGTTTCAGGCTCGTCCCCTTGCGTGCGAACGCGGCCAGAAGAGGATTGAGATACTGTGACCAAACGTTCAGAAGCCAAATATAAGCTTGATCGCCGCCTCGGCCAGAATATCTGGGGTCGGCCAAAGAGCCCTGTGAATCGCCGCGAATATGGCCCGGGCCAACATGGTCAACGCCGCAAGGGCAAGCTTTCAGATTATGGCACCCAATTAAAAGCCAAGCAGAAGCTCAAGGGATATTATGGCAATATTTCTGAGAAGCAGTTCCGCAAATATTATGCTGAAGCGATCAGGATGAAGGGCGACTCAGGCGATAATTTGATCGGCCTTCTCGAGCGTCGTCTCGACGCGATCGTCTATCGCGCAAAATTCGTCCAGACTGTTTTTGCTGCACGACAATTCGTTAACCACGGCCATATCCGTGTGAACGGTCGTCGCGTGAACATCCCATCTTATCTTGTGAAAGTTGGCGATGTCATTGAAGTGAAAGAATCCTCAAAGCAAGCCGTCACTGTGCTTGAATCGATTGCACTCGCTGAACGTGACGTACCGGAATATTACGAGGTTGATCACAGCAAGATGACAGCAAAATACATGCGCGTTCCACACGCGACAGAGGTGCCTTATCCTGTCCAAATGGAACCCAATCTTGTGATCGAATTCTATTCACGCTAGTAAAAATTAGCGCGATAATATGCAATAATATATTGTATTAGAATTCAATAATTTGGGCGTCAACATGCTACATGTTGGCGCCTTTTGTTTTGTGCTGAGGCGGCAGCTTGGCTGCAGACGCGCCTCGCCCTCTTATTGCTGCTCATCATCACTTTCCGTCCTTTATCTTTTAGATAAAAATGACGCACATGAGCTTAGGAAAGCGCGCGCGTGAGCCTTTGATCAGCGCGACGAAAAAGATTTTGCGCGCTTATTGGAGAGGCGTTTTCTGTGTTCTCAACATGGCAATCGCGCGCTCAATTGCTTACTATAGCTTAATACGAACTTGGATCATGGGAAATACAGCTGAATACGCGGGCTTAAACGCCCAAATCACTAAAAACCGCATGAGCCGTCGCTTCGTTGAAGGATGGGCGGCATATTTATTTCAGATACATATTAAGAACATGACTTAACATAATTGGCATCATCGCGATTAATTCTGCTAAATTATTCCGCGAATGAGAACATTTTTAATGTGGGCGCAATTAGTCATGATGACGCGCATTGACGGATCATTAGCATGGAGGTTTATGGCGATTTTTTTCGCTGTGGCGACCTTATCAGCATGCATGAGCACCCAAAGAAATGCGGCCGTTCCTGTCGAGGCGCGCAACTTTGTAAAAATTTTAGGCCTGACAAACGCTCGCTTCTACACAGATCAGATTGATGAAATCACCCAAGAGCAAACAAAAGCTATTATTCGTGAGGCGCATTACAAAGGAATTCAAAAGGGGGGAACGATCCCAAAAACATACGGACTGACGCTTTCTGGGGGCGCCGATAATGGAGCTTTCGGCGCTGGTTTACTAGTTGGATGGAGCAAGCATGGAGACCGCCCTCCCTTTAAACTAGTTACGGGAATTAGCACAGGAGCGCTTATTGCGCCTTTTGCATTTTTAGGTTCAAAATATGATGATAAACTGACTGATGTTTATACAACGCTTGATAAATCCAAAGTTTATCGAGAAAGACTGTTGCCTGTGGCGGCAATCGCCCAGGACGCGTTGAACGATACCGATCCTCTTTATTATACAATTTCTTCTTATTTAGATGATCAAGTGCTTTCTGAGATAGCGGCTGAATACCAAAAAGGCCGATTGCTTGTTATTCAAACCACAGACTTGGATGCCGGACGGCCAGTGCTTTGGAATATTGGCGCAATCGCAGCGAGCGGTCATCCAGACTCTTTAAATTTGATTCGTAAAATTTTATTGGCGTCGGCAGCCATCCCAGCCGCCTTTCCCCCTGTTCTGTTTGATGTCGAGATCAATGGAGACATCCGTCAGGAGTTACATGTTGATGGCGGCGCAGTCAGTCAGTCTTTCTTGGCTCCCGCCAAGCTCAACATCAACCGCGCCTTGAGCCTCTCGGGATATAAGCATGAAGGGTTTGGCGTTTACGTCATTCGCAATGGGCGTCTTCATACAGAATGGAGCGAAGTGGATAGGAAAACATTGACGATTGCGCAACGAGCTGTAACCGTCTTGACAAATTATAGCGGCTTAAA
>DAIRFH010000055.1:0-14098 GCA_036795145.1 Methylocystis sp.
TGCTGACCCAGTAAGATAATTAAGCCGCCCGCATCCCTTAAAAGATGCGGGCGGAAACTATCACTTCAATTGAATCGGGAGATAAGTAAATGACAGCATTAACGCTCGGATTTGCAGCTTTATTGACTCCCTTAGCATTTTGGTTAGCCGCCCCACGCAAGGTGAAAGTTCCAGTTCGTGTAAATGTCAGACGCAATCGTTTAAAGTAATTGGGCTATTTAGCCCAATTAATCACATCAAAAATGAATATAGCGTTGTTGGCGTCACTGTTAATTGGCTTTAGAGATTGTAATGATGATTAGGATGAAAGCTTCAATGCTTTTTCTATATCAAATTAAAAGCAATTGTTTATCTTTTGCAGATGTTAAAAAATCTTCTTTGGCTCAACAACGAATTAATCGTTGGCAATCTTCTTGAAACTGACATATGCCATTCGGGCGTCAACTCTTCCACCGGCAGAGTAAACACTTGTATTGGATTGCGTGCCAGTTTTTTAGTATGTGATGTGTTCTGTTTCTTTGAAGGCCTCTAAGGCGTCTGCGTCAAGAACCTCGGCCCACAAATAGCTATAATAATCCACAGCATAGTTATGCCCGCAGAAAATATGAAAAATGGGCTATGCGATGGCGCGTCGTGATTTCATTAGGCATGCTCATTTTGTTTAAATGATGAGCTTCAAAAGCGGTCATATTCATGTTCTGAAGCTCCAACTCTAGATGAATGGCCATATCTTTAATGTCTGACGCACAGAACTCAATCGTGGAAAAACCTTGATTAAACTTTCGAGAAGCAATCACGCTCTCGAGTAATCTTTCTGGAATTGGATCCGAGGTTTTATATTACGGCGCAAATTTTTTGAGAATTTCTAGTTCTAGTTACCAGTGTTCGAAGAGTTGAGAAGGTTGTTCGACAAAGTCACGCTCAACATTTATTCCCTGAAATCAGTGGATAGGTCACGTCAGAAAGAATTCTGTGTAGTGCGTGTTCAAACTCATGAAATAGAGTTCTCTCGTCAATGCTTGGTAGCTTGGCCTTTCCTTCTGGGCTTTTGATAAAGTTCATTGTGCGCTATGTGTGCTCGCAATATTTGCGGCAGATTCGACAAAATCCGGGGAGAGTCCTTCCAGGTCCGATTCATCGAGAAGAGGAATATAGTTTACTTCATCGACGAGAATATTTTAACTGAAATCTACTGAGAGTATCGCTAATCTTTCTAGGATATCTGATAGTCGCACTTTGTCGTTTTGTCTTAAATTCGCGCCAGATCGAATAAAGTTCTTGTATGTTTTTTCTAGAACTCTGAGTTGTACCGATGAAATATTTAAGTAGTCTATTCCTTGAATAGAGCTATTCTAAGCTTTTAAATAATTCAGCATTCGAAAAGATCTCTCCCCAGTGACAAAAGAGAGTTTTAGATATTTTTCTCTTGATTTCCTGTAGTTCTGAATTGACGTCCGTAGCAATAATATTCGAAAATAATTCATTGACTCTGCCTAAAAGACGGCCCGCCATTCTCAACTGGGTCGATTGTATTTTCAAAAGTTGGCGTCTGTAGATTGTGTGTAATAATATTTATTTCGCCGTTGTGAAGAGTCATTCCATGTAGGAATGCGGAAAGAAAGTTGCTGACAGCGATATTTTCAAAGAAAGGCAGGCCAACGGGAGGTGAGAGGCCAAAAGCAAGGAGTTTTGAAAGGCCATTTAAAAATCACCAGTGATTTATAGATAATGATAGGGGAGATGCGTTGATTGGCTATAAGATAATTTCCTAATATCAATTTTGTAATGAGATCTTTTTTTGTATGACGCTTTAAAGATCATTTATAATTAATTTTAATTAGGACTAGTTCTTTGGAGAAGTCTCGGGCGCAGAGACGAGATTTTATTGACTAATCATTGATTGTTGGGTTGCAAGATAAATGATCGCCATAGCGCCGGCGCCGACAATTGCAAGAGAGTAAAAAAGCGCTCGGATAATAGAGGGATGAAGCATGTCGGCACTGATGGCGTATAATTTACATTTATACAACGATCCATGATGCCGCAGGGCATTTCTTGTTATAAGTCAATGTTGTGAGAGTCCAATAGCGGCGAGGAGTTCACAGATTTACATATGAACATTGTTTTCAAGGGCTTATCTAAATTTGTAGATGTTATGATCAATCGCGGAGCGTTGACGTCTCCGTCGACCGGTAAAACAGGCGCTATCTTGAACGGGCTTATTCTACGTTTTTGCCAAAGGGATCGGTTGGAAGTTTCAGGCCTTTGCCGAATGGATCTTTGCCCTGCGTCCAGCAATGGACCGTTATGTAGCATGTCGCGCCAGTAATACGATTTTGATGCCACACGCCTCCAGGCAAGGTTTGGTAGAGTAATGTCCACGCTCCTAATCCAGCGATGATAAGAAAGAGGCAAGCGCCAGCAAGTAATTTTTTCTTACCTTCGAACCATTGAGACATATCAAATACTTTCTTTAGATTCAGGACCGCATCTCTAGCACGAAATTCGGCCAGGTCGTTCAAAGTTTATGTAGGTCGGGTGAAATTTACACGAGAATTCCATCAATTAGTCAATTCCCAGGTCCTAGCTTCGCGTTGAAAACGTCGAGCTGGTCCATGGGACTATTGTGCGCAGGCGGCATCGCGTGACTGTGCGAAGGCGGGCCGCACATGATTAGGTGCTTATCTATTTTGACGCGTCGGCCGTCCCCCGGCGCGATTCAGCCGATTGTGGCACGGGCGATAAAAGCTCTGAAGGCTTGGCTAGAATGGGGGGGGCTACGCGCAAATTTTGCAAGACAGACGCAGCAATTAGCGATAATTCTACTTGGTCTGCCTATCTCTCCAACGATTTTTGTAATCTTATCATGCATCCTTATTTAATAGAATTTATTGGTTATTTGGCTTCAGCAGCCAGCGTGCTTGTTTTTTTTTCCAAAACCATGGCGCCGTTGCGTATTGCCGCGGTCGTCGCAAACGGCCTGTTTGCATCTTATTTTGCGTTAAAATCCATTTACCCAATGGCAGCTCTTAATCTTTTGATGATGCCAATCAACATGATCAGGCTGAGACAAGTATCTCGACTAATCGATAATATTCGTAAGGCATCGGGCGAGGCTTCTAATCAGAATTTTAATTATTCATGGTTGGAAGAATATGCCTCTGCCGTCAGTCTTTCGGCTGGCGACTGCTTGTATCAAAAAGCGGATATGGCCGAAGTGGCTTATGTGCTTCTAGAGGGAGAGGTTAGGCTTCTGGAGGCAGACATAACTTTGTTGCCAGTCGCATTGTTTGGCGAAATGGGTCTTTTTACACAGAGCAGCCGTCGAACAATGACCGCGGTTGCGAAAACAAAAGTCGAATTACTGTCGATAAATTATAATGATATTGTTCAAATAGCTTCAGAAAATCCGACATTTTCATTTTATTTAATGCATTTAATGGTTCGACGAATGATGCAAAATATCGACCTGATTAAATCCAAGAAGAAAGCAAGAGAGATAATGTCGACGCCCCAAAGAGGTTAGAGATCGCTTCCTTCAGGCCTTAATAGATGTTCATGCGCTCCCCCGGTTTCGCTTATTTGAATAGTCATATGCCTGGGCTGAGATGTTTTACGCAGCCGCTGAGCTTGGTTGAGGAAAGTAAAGCATATGGCGGCAGCGTCGGAAAAAGAGTAGCGCCAAAAAAAGGGTTAAAGCGCAGGGCCAGCCTCTCTTAAAGATCAATAAAAACAATATCCTATACAATGACGTGCTCTTGCTGTGGTTTTTGCCGTTAAAAATTAAATGAGTTGTGAGTTTGGACGCCATCATGCATTGCAGGGCCCTAGAATTATGCTTAGATATCTGTAATTAATAGCGTTACAGTTTTAGGGTAAATGCCCGCGCATCGCTGGAATACATGTCTTCTCAACGCGGCGCGACTTGGCTGTCTCCTCCTTGGAGCTCGTCAGGCGGTATTTGATTTATCAGTGCTTTTCTGCACTGATAATTATTGCTGTTCCGCTATAGGAACGGCGAAAGAGGATGCGCTTTCTCTGTTTTGCGGAAAGTCATGATGCAGGTTAGACGCACATCAGCGTTTTTTTTGATTGTCGCGCCGCTGGTTTTCAGCCTTGGCTCATTTGCTGAGGGGAAAAGTCTTATCGTTGGGTCTGATGTTGCGACGCAGATCGCCGCAGGGCCCATGACGACAGCGCCTCTTATATCCGCCGCTCCTTCAGCTCCCGCGTCGCCGGCCTTAACACAGGCGCGCCCGAAAGCGTCTGTTGCGCGTAGGCCGCCCAAGCAAAAAAAACCCAAGACACAAACAAAATCTCAACCCAAGCCTGAACCAATAGAGGCTAAGCCTCAAACAGAGCCCGTGAGCGAGCAGAAAGCTCCGCAGTCAATAAAGTCAGAGGAAAAAGTAATTTTTGCCCCTCGTCACGACATCATGCAAACAGATAAAACCGGCCGGTTCTGGGAATGTTTGCTGCTTGCGCGACAAAATCAACTTAAGGAGTTGAAAGCTTCGATCGAAGGCGGCGAAGTGATGGATGCGCGCACAGTAAGCCAAATAAAGCTGGCGATAGCCGATATTTATGCTGATGCTAATTTTACTCAAGCGGACAAGGCCAACCCAAAATTATTTAATCTGGAAAAGAGTTGCGGCAAAGACTTCCGTGAGGAGGATTTTCAAGTTTTCTTCACCGATGAAGGAACAAGAAATCAGTTTAGAAATTATAAGGAGGCTGTGAAGTTATATTCTGAAGCAGAGGCTGCAGGGCTTGCTGAGGCTGGTCTTGGTCTTGCTCGCATGTATGCCCGCGGTGCTGGCTATCCCAAAGATTTGACCCTCGCCCTAACCAAAGCCTTGGATGTCGCTAAGAAGGGAATTCCTGACGCTCAAAGCTTTGTCGGGCAACTCTATCAAGGGGATGATTTTTCTGAGAGCGGATCGCGTAGCAAAGGCTTACCGCCAAATCTCAAGCTTGCGTATATGTGGCTGAATATAGCAGCGGCTGAAGGTAATGAAAAAGCACGTCAAATAAGGGATCGCTTATCTGAAAAGATGTCATTTGAAGACGTGGCGACAGCACAAGCGCTATCATCAAAATGTGTAGTTTCAGGATATAAAAATTGTGACAATTAATGAGATGGTTTATGTACTAAAAGCTATTTACACCTGCTCATTTGACGATTTCTCTTAATTGCAAGCGAGACGTGTTGCGTCGATCTTTTTTGTATCTGCCGGGGGACTCTTCATGCTTATCAGACTTCGCGGCGGTAACATTGTCGATCCAGTAAATGGTATTGACGTCATCGGGGATATTTGGGTCCAAAATGGACAAATCATCCCTGCGCCTCAATCACAGAAGCCTGATGCTGATTATGATGTTTCTGGTCATGTGGTCATGGCTGGTGCAATTGACATTCATTCGCACATCGCTGGCGGCGGGGTGAATACGGCCCGACTATTGTTGCCTGAAGCTCATCCTGGACATCAGAAGCGACCAAAGCATACAGCTTTATCATCAGTTGGCTGGACGACTTTCGAAACGGGCCGTCTTTATGCTCAGCTCGGTTTTACTACGGTAATTGAGCCAGCAATCCTGCCACATAATGCGTTGCACGCGCATTTGGAGCTTGCTGACATACCAATAATTGATAAGGGTTTTCTAACCGTCTTGGGTAATGAAGACTTTCTACTCAATGCGATGCGTGGGAATAAGTCTAATCAAGAAGTCGTAGATTATATTGGTTCTACCTTTGAAGCGACGCGTGCGATTGGTATTAAGTGTGCTAATCCAGGCGGTGTATGCGCCTGTAAGGATAATGTGCGTAGCTTTACGCTTGATGATGAGGTCCCAGAATACGGCCTGACCTCCCGTGATATTTTTACGCGGTTACAAAAGTCAGTTCTAGAAACCAAAATTCCACATCCATTGCATCTTCATATGAGCAATCTGGGCTTGGCAGGTAATGTGCAAACTGCATTGGCGACGATTGATGCTGCGCAAGGCCTGCCGTTACACCTGGCCCATGCGCAGTTTTACGCTTACGGCATGGATGGAAAACGTCAATTTTCTTCCTCATCTGCTCAGTTTGCTGAAAAACTTAATGCCAATAAGAATGTATCGATTGACGTCGGTCAGGTCATGTTTGCCAATACAGTAACTGTGTCGACGGATGTCTTAAAGCAATTAAATAGTCTTCCGTCGGCTAATCCTAAGAAGGGCGCAATATTAGATGGAGAGGGAAACGGAGCAGGAGTCGTTCCTTATAAATATCGAATCTCAGATTTCTATAACGCTGTTCAATGGGCTGCGGGTTTAGAGCTCTTCTTGCTTGTCAAAGATCCAATGCAGGTTTTCTTTACAACCGACCATCCGAATGGCGCACCATTCACAACTTACCCAGATCTGTTTGAACTTCTTATGAGTGCTGATAAGCGTGCAGAGATGTTGTCTCGATTGCCTGCGGAAGTTGTCGAGTTGACAAACTTACCAAGCATCAAGCGTGAATATTCAATGTATGAAATTGCAACAATGACGCGCGCTGCTCCGCGTAAGCTCTATGGCTTAACTGATCGAGGTGAACTCGGTGCGGGCGCGATCGCTGATATTGTTGTTTATAGGTTCCAGAAAAACAAGGCGGAAATGTTTCGTAATCCTGCCTATGTATTCAAAAATGGCAAGCTCGTTGTTCGAGATGGCACAGTGGTACACTACACGCGAGGTAAGACTTTATATGTCAAACCTGACTATGAAAGAAACGTTAATAAGAGATTAGATGCCTATTATCAGGATTCTTACGGAGTTTCTCGATCAATGTTTAGTGTTTCAGATGGAGCTTTGCCCAATCGTGACTATTTCACACAGGTTCCCTGTCGTCGTTAATGAGATCGTTCGTTGCGCATGAGGGCTCAGCTTTGGAGAAATTAATCCGCATTGAGCGCCAGGCCGTCCGTAACAAAACGTCGTTTTCAGGGCTGGGAAACAGCTTCCAGAGCCTCTGGATTTCCCCGCTTGCGTTTAAGCATTAATTTATTGAGTGCAGCAATATATGCGCGAGCTGCGGCTACAAGCGTATCGGGATCTGCACCACGACCTGTAACGGATTTACCATCTTCGTTTAGTCTCACTGATACTTCAGCTTGTGCATCAGTTCCTTCTGTAACGGCGTGGACCTGGAAGAGTTCCAGCTCTGCTTCATGCGGCGCGAGTGCTTTTATAGCATTAAAAATTGCGTCAACAGGACCGTTGCCCGTCGCCTGATGTGTTGCTTTCTTGCCGTCGATATCAAGTGTTAATGCTGCTGATTGTGGCCCCTGTGTGCCTGCCATCACCATTAGAGACAAAACTTTTATTTGATCGTGCGCATTGACGATTTCATCGTCCACAAGCGCAATGATGTCTTCGTCATAAACGAACTTTTTACGATCAGCTAAATCCTTGAAACGATTAAAGGCGTCTTGTAGCGCATTCTCGCCAAGGTCGTATCCAAGCTCTTTCAGTTTTTCTCTGAAGGCATGACGACCTGAGTGCTTGCCCATAACAAGAGATGTTTTTGAAACGCCTACGCTTTCAGGAGTCATAATCTCATAGGTGTGAGTATTCTTAAGCATGCCATCTTGATGGATGCCGCT
This sequence comes from Methylocystis sp., assembly GCA_036795145.1. Taxonomy (GTDB): domain Bacteria; phylum Pseudomonadota; class Alphaproteobacteria; order Rhizobiales; family Beijerinckiaceae; genus Methylocystis. Next base: position 7,632 of record DAIRFH010000055.1, read on the forward strand.
TTCGTGCGCGAAGGCGTTGCGGCCAACAATCGCTTTATTATATTGCACTGGAAACGATGTAACAGCGGACACAAGTTTTGAGGCGCGTGTTAAAAGTTTTGCGTCAATCTGAGTATGAAATGGCAAAGCGTCCTGACGAGTTTTCATCGCCATTACCACTTCTTCTAAAGCAGCGTTCCCGGCCCGTTCGCCAATTCCGTTAATTGTGCATTCGATCTGTCGAGCGCCGCCGCAAACGCCAGCTAAAGAGTTAGCAACAGCTAAGCCAAGATCATCATGGCAATGAACGGAGAAAATCGCTTTATCAGAATTTGGCACGCGCTCACGCACATTTTTAAAAAGAGTCTGGTATTCCGCGGGCGTGATATAACCCACAGTGTCAGGTATATTAATTGTTGTTGCGCCAGCGTTTATTGCAACTTCAACGCAACGACAAAGAAAATCAAATTCTGTGCGCGTGCCGTCTTCAGCAGACCACTCGACGTCAGCGACTTTATTGCGCGCGCTTGCAACAGAAGACGCGATCAACTCAAGCACGCGTTCTGGCTCCATTTGAAGCTTGTATTTCATATGAACTGGGGATGTGGAAATGAATGTATGAATTCTTGGATGCTGGGCGCTGCGAAGCGCTTCTGCGCATCTTTCAATATCCTTTTCCGAGGCTCGTGCGAGCCCGGCAACAGATGACCTTTTCACGCGTCTTGCAATTTCGCGCACACTCTCAAAGTCGCCCGCGCTCGCTATCGGAAAGCCTGCCTCGATTATATCAACGCCCAACTGATCAAGCAGATCAGCAACCTCTAACTTTTCCTCAAATGTCATCGAGGCGCCGGGGCATTGCTCGCCATCACGCAAAGTTGTGTCGAATATCAATACTCGATCGCCATATTTGGCGTTCGTCATTGCTGCATCATTCATGATCAAATATCCCGCTATGCCCAAATATAGGGGGCTTGTGTTTTGCCTGCTTTAACGCCCCCTGACAGTCTGGGCTCAAGCCCGGCGGACGATCAGGGGTGGAGAAGTAGCAGGCAGGCAAAAACGCTTTTAGGAAGAACGAGATGTTCATCCTCACTTTCCATTACGCTTCTGAAACGGATAGCGTTGCCTAGCAATGTCACGACGCTCTTCATTATTGATGAGAGATTAAGGTAAAATCATAGGGAAAGCATCACCCGCTGGCAAGTGTGGAGTGGATCGCTTGGTAAAATCTCATGCAGGACCACTATCTTCCTGCAATATTTTCGTATCGCAGCTCTGCGTACTCTTGCAGAAGTGATGTGTTGGGTCCTAACATCCCTCTTATGGTGAAAACGGCTGTTTCTATCCGTCATGCTAAATTCGGCGACGCTGAGGAAATTTCGCTGGTCCATGACGCTTCTTGGCGGGACGCCTATCGGGGCGTCATCCCGGGCGTGGAGCTTGAACGTATGGTTGCGCGTCGTGGTGCTGATTGGTGGCATGCCGCGATCATGCGAGGGTCAGGGCTGCTTGTGATGGAGTATAATCGACATATCATGGGCTATGCCACTTTTGGCCGCAATCGCGTTCCTTCCATGCCCTATTCTGGTGAGATTTTTGAACTCTATTTACTTCCTCAGCACCAGGGTCTTGGATTTGGTCGACAGCTTTTCGACATGACGCGACATGAGTTGGCGGAACATGGTTATCTATCAACGATAGTCTGGGCTTTGGCCGATAATGATAAGGCGCTTGGTTTTTACGGTCGGCTTGGTGGACAAGCGATACGACAGGCTAAAGAGCGCTTTGGCAATAACCTTTTAAGTCGCGTCGCCTTTGGCTTTGTTTCAGCGCCCGTGAGATGATCTCGCGCTGTTAAATATTAAATAGGTTTTTTTCAGTATTAGCGTATGCCGAGCCGCGCCAATAATTCGTTTGTGGCAAACCCGTCGGCCGGGTTTATGCCCTGATTGATTTGAAAAGCATGAATTGCGTTTCGACTGGCGCGACCAAGCTTTCCATCGAAAGATCCCTGATAGAACCCCTGACGTGCGAGACTTTGCTGCATCAATTTGATTTTTGCGCTCTCAATCGGCGAAATCTTTGGCCATGCGATGGTTGGCGTTGCATGTCCGGTAATGCGTTCTGCCAATAAGGCGACTGCGAGAGCATAAGCATCAGACATATTATATTTTCGGATGACTTCGAAATTATCCGTGATCAGGAAAGCAGGGCCGCTGCTTCCTGCCGGCAAATAAAGACTAGCTGCGCCGGCAGTTGGCATGGATGTCCCGTCAGCTGGCGTGATTTGACGTTCCCGCCAGCGTGCGAAATCAAGATCTAACGTACTATAATTAAAGCTCTCGGGCACCATTACCTCCAAGATGGCTGGCAACTCGGCGATCCATCCAGATTTTTCGAGGAAGTTCCCAACAGAGGCAGCGGCGTCAGCTGTTGAGCGCCAGATATCAGGGGGGCCGTCACCGGCGTCGCTTTCTGCGTATTTTAAGTAGGCGGACGGCATAAACTGAGGTTGGCCCATCGCGCCCGCCCATGAACCATGCAGCTGGCTTCTTGCGGCATATCCCTTGTCTAGCATGACAAGGGCGTCAATAAATTCAGCGCTAAATGTCTCTGGTCTTTTCCCCTTCCAAGCCAGCGTCGCCAATACCCTTAAAATGTCTGCGTTGCCGGTCGCGTCGCCAAAATTGCTTTCGAGTCCTAAAATTGCGACGATCATCTCGCCTGGAACGCCGTGTCGCTGTCTGGCTCGGCTGAGTGAAGTTTCGAGCTGCCTGGCCATCCTTCTTGATTGAGCTATCCTTGCTGGTGTCACAGCCGCTGCTACGTATGCCGGTATGGATATGGTAAATTCCGCTTGAGCCTTTGGTTTTGCTAAGACACTGATTTCCGGGGTCAAGTTTTGTATCACGGCGTCAAATGTCACTCGAGAGACCCCGGCAGCTTGCGCAGAGGGCCAGAGGCTTTCGAGAAAAAGATCGAAATGTGCGTTTTTTTTCGGACTTGCTCGTGCCGTTTGAGTGACAGCATGGAACGCAAGCAAGCTCATAAATAACTGTCGACGATTTAGGCAGAGAGTTTCCATCATATTTGTTGTTGACATTTCATTCTCCGCGGCGATCTTGTTTGGAAAGATTACATCTTCCGCCATTTTGTTTGACACGGCCAGTGCGCTGCCGTCTATTAAAGCACTGTCATGCTTTTAGGGAGCGAGCCTGCTCGTAATATGAACCAATGACCCAGCAGACCGCCGGTCCGAGTTTTGTCAGTCCATTACGCTTGCGTGACCAGGCGGCTACAAGCGAGAGGCCTGCGGAGCTTAAGGCGCGATTGCGCTCGGCTGGCCTGCGTCCAACAATCCAAAGATTAGCCCTTAGCCGGCTGTTATTTGGCAAGGGCGATCGTCATGTCAGCGCTGAAGCGCTGCATGCGGAGGCGCGCGAAGCCGGATTATCGATGTCGCTCTCAACTGTTTACAATACCCTCAATCAATTTGCTGGCGCTGGTCTGTTACGAGAAATCGCTGTGCAAGGTCCCAGAACTTATTTTCATACCCGCACCTCGCCACATCACCATTTTATGGATGAAGCCACTGGTCGCATGTTTGACGCGGCAGATGGATCGGTTGAGTTCGCTAGATTGCCTGCACCCCCGGAGGGTATGGAAATTGTTGGATGCGATGTGATTATTCGTATCCAGCCCAAGAAAGACTAAGTCCTCGCGATCCAATCCCTGCAGGCAAGGGATAGCCAGAACCGCTTAAAGAAAATTCTTAAAGATTATTATCCGTTCTATTCTGCAAGTAATTTTGTAAGCTCAGCGCGGAGACCGTCTTTGATGTCAGGACGTGCGAGTCCAAAAGCGATATTTGCAGCGAGAAATCCTAGTTTTGAACCCGTGTCATAAGTTCGGCCATCAAATCGTGCTCCATGGAAGGGGCGTGTGTTGGCTAGACGGATCATTGCGTCTGTTAGTTGGATTTCGCCGCCAGCGCCTTTTTCTCCCTTTTCAAGAAAAGAAAATATTTCGGGCTCGAGAATATAGCGTCCAGATATAATTAAATTGCTTGGCGCAGTTCCTTGCGGTGGTTTTTCGACCATGCCAGTTATTTCAAAACTCTTCCCATAATCTTTTCCTGTCGCCACCACGCCATATTGATGGGTTTCTTCAGGAGGGACTTCTTCAACAGCGATAATATTGCCGCCATGTTTTTCATAGGCGGCAACGACCTGAGCCATACAACGCGCGCCATTTTGTCTCGCGGCTAAGGTGATCATATCTGGGAGGAGTACCGCAAAAGGTTCGTCTCCGATGATCTCTCGCGCGCACCAGACAGCATGGCCAAGACCCAGCGGGGCTTGTTGACGTGTAAAGCTCGTTGCGCCTGCTTTTGGCAGTTCTGCCATTAACGCCTGATATTCATTCGTTTTATTTCGCTTGAGCAATGTATCTTCAAGCTCATAGGCCATGTCGAAATGATCTTCGATCACAGCTTTCCCGCGGCCTGTCACAAAGATAAAATGCTCAATGCCGGCTTCCCTCGCTTCGTCGACAACATGTTGAACCACGGGCCGGTCGACAACAGTTAGCATTTCTTTTGGGATTGCTTTCGTCGCCGGCAAAAAACGAGTGCCCAGACCTGCGACTGGGAGAACAGCTTTACGAATATGTTTGGTCATTGATGATCCAGTTATTAAGACGGAAGCTACCGTTTCGACATTGAAGTTATTTATGCCTACGTCAAGCCTAGGTCTAAGTGGAGCTGAAAAGTTTAGATTGACTCTTCTAGTCTTTCGACAATTGTCCGAAGAACCTTAAGACGGGCAAATTTTTTATCATTTGCCTCTACGAGCGTCCAAGGGGCATGTCGAGAACTTGTACGGTCGATCATTTCAGTCATTGCCTCTTCATAAAGCTGCCATTTATCTCGATTGCGCCAATCTTCAGGTGTGAGTTTGTATCTTTTATATGCTTCTTTCTCGCGGCTCTGAAAACGTCGAAGCTGCTCATCGGACGAAATAGCAAGCCAAAATTTTATCACACAGTAATTTGCTTCATCCAGCTGGCGTTCGAAATCATTTATTTCTTGATAGGCGCGCATCCAATCATCTTGTGATGCAAAGCCCTCGACGCGTTCGACGAGGACGCGTCCATACCAACTACGATCAAATATCGCGACGTCTCCCCTCGGCGGGATGTGTCGCCAAAACCGCCAAAGATAGGGGTGGGCGCGTTCTTCATCAGTTGGCGCTACAATGCCGTGGACTCGGAAGCGCCTAGGATCAAGCGCCTCTCTGACGCGACGGATGGCTCCGCCTTTGCCGGCGGCGTCATTGCCTTCAAAGGCAAGAATAAGCCCTTGCGTGGTAAATTTTTTTGCGGTTGTTTTTTGATTGAGCCGTTCTTGGAGCTGTCGTAATTGATGAAGATATTCCTCTGGAGCGACCTGAGAGGTAAGATTAAGCGTTGAAGACAAGCTTGGTTTGGGCACGTTAAGGTTAGGCGCAGCAATGCTACGCCGGCGCATTGAAACAGGTGCGTCGCTTGTTGCGCGTTTGAGCGCCTGCAGCAATAAGTCGCCAACGGCGGCATCGCGATAGTGGGGATCCGCTGCCGGGACAACAGACCATGGCGCATCTCCTGTTGAGGTGAGTTCAATCATCTCTAGGGCGGCAGAATTCAGGCGCTCGCGTTCCTTGCGTCCGGTGATTTCTTTCCATTCGATCACAAGCGGTCGTCGTAGAACGCCGTTAGACTTGCGTTTTTTATCAAAGCGTTGACGCGCTTTGCGTTCATCCAAGGACAGCCATATCTTTAAAAGATGTACGCCCTCTAACCGTAACATTTCTTCGCTTCGATTCATCTCCTCAAGAACGGCTGCATATGATGTTTGATCGAGTCTATCTAGCGTTCGAGCGCGCAGTACGCGATGGTGCCAAGAGCCTAAAACTAATCCTATTCTGCCTTTGGCAGGCATATCACGCCAATATCTCCACGCTGATGGTCGAGCTCGTTCTTCGCTTGTTGGGCCGTCATAGCAAAGAGTTTCTACAAAATGATCATCAAGCCAATCATAAAGACGGTTGACAACTTCTCCTTTTCCGGCGCCGTCAGAGCCGTTAATCAGGACCAAAATGCTTGCCCGTTTTTCTTTGGCGAGATCAAATTGTGCATCAAGCAGGCGTTCACGAAATTGTTTTTCAAATAACACAAAGCTTTCTTTGGTCATTTTATGTGGTAATTTGGTAGACTCAAACATCACTCTCTCCAAAAAATTTTATGCTAGACTCACCTTTAAGCGCGTCGTGATCTTTTCAAATAATGGCTCTGTGATAGAGGTGAGATCATGCGGTTCCGTAGCTCAGCAGGATAGAGCAGCGGTTTCCTAAACCGAAGGTCACAGGTTCGAATCCTGTCGGGACCGCCATTAAATTAATAACTTATATAAAATATGTGTTGGGTTGAACCTCAAAAGCAAGAGATAA
>DAIRFH010000056.1:0-13743 GCA_036795145.1 Methylocystis sp.
ACACAAAAGTCAGCGGCGCCATGGCGTTGAGCACGATCGCACAGTCAATATGAGCGTTAAAAAGGAAAGAGGCCGCCGCCTGAGGGTTGGGCGGCGGGAGCCGCTGGTCCAGTTTGATTTTGATCTTTCTGGCGCTGTTTTTTCTTCTTCTTTACTGGCGCTGCATCGCTAGGCGGCGCCTCATTGCCAGTTGTATTTGGCGTTGCAGGCGGCGCGACGACTTGATCAGCCGGGCCAATAGGCTGGCTCTCTACAGGCGCAGGCGCTTCAGGCTCTACTTTGCGTGTTTTTTTCTTTTTGCCGCTATCCTCAACTGGGGTTGCGAGCGGCGTCGACTCTGGCGCTGCTGGAGTTGTTGCTGGCGACACAGCTTCTTTACCGCCCTTACAATCAACTAACCATACATCATAAACTGGATGTTCTATGCCATGCAGACCCGGACTTGACGCAAACATCCAGCCCGAAAAGATTCTCTTTACTTCTTTCGTGTCTATCGGCGCGCGCTCTAATTTATCATCGACATGCTTATCGCTTGAGCCCTTCGCAATCAGCTCATCAACCTCGACAAAGCTTGTTGTTTGGGGCGTCTCTGTCTGAGGTCGCGAATTACAAACCCGAGGCACAATCTGCAACGTGCCAAATTGAACGCTCTCTCCGATGGCAACATCAAAATTAACAATGCGCCCTGTCGTCTTATCTAAACCAGCAAATACGGCTGTTGGATTTTGAATGGGTTCTGCAGTTGCGGTTGTTATGGAAACAAGAGAAACAGCGCTGAGAACGCACGCACGACTTAAAGAGTGCTTCATAACGTCACCGCACAATAGCCAGACCAAAAATCAAGAAAATTAAGCGTGTAAATTCGCGCGGCGTCTCAATGCTAACCCTCAGGCTTCCAAGCGACGTAATCGCCGCCAGTTTCAGGTCGCTCTCCAGTAGATAATTGAGAACCCGGCGGTCGATAGGCGTGTGGCGTACCAGTTTGATTGGGAAGATGCGGCAATTCCCACTCGCGCATATGGTAAGTTTCTTGTGTTGGCGGGGTATCAACTGTGTGATGCAGCCAGCCATACCAGCCCGGCGGCGTCGCTGATCCCTCACAGTAGCCCTTATAGATTACCCAGCGTCGCTCAATGCCAAGCGCCGCATCTTTCTTGCCGCCACGGCGACGATAATAAACATTGCCGAACTCATCTTCACCAACACGCTCGCCATATAAGATGGTCCAAAGACCGGTCGAAAGTGTTGCGCGGTTCCACCAGGTAAAAAAACGGACGATATAGGACATTGTTTTTCCGGGCTCTAGACTGCGATCCATGTAGCAGAAACGAATACTCTTATGGCTTCAGCCAGCTGCGGTGTCTAGTGGATCGATTGGTAAATTTACGCCGACATTAATCCAAAAATCAGACTATCTTATTGTTTTATAGCAAGTATCTATAGGCCAGCAGGATGGAGGCGCTAAGGCGTTGATCTCACAAAAGAGCCAAAGGCGCGCGGACCATCGCTTGTTGTTGCCTTGCCGACGACCGCGAGCGTCGATGTGTTAAGTGACCATAATTCATTTGAAAACCAATTCGTCACATAGACGAATTGTTCATCCCGACTGGCGCTGAGCCCCTCTGGATATTCCCCGACCTTAATTACGCCCAGAGGATTAAAATCCAAGGCGTTAAAAACACTAATACTATCGCTGTGTTGGTTCGCGACAAAAATACGCCCGGCTGCAAGCGCTATCGTATAGGGGTGATTTTCAACTTTAAGCGTCGCCATTACCTTATAATTGGCGATGTCGACAACGCTCACGTCATTTGACTCAACATTTGCGCTATATACCCGCGCGCCGTTCTTATCGATTGACAGGCCATAAGGGTGCGCGCCAACAGCAAGCAAATGGCGAATATAAAATCCCTGCGTGTCGATGATTGCGAGAGAATTGTCGTCACGAACGGAGACGATGAGCGTTTTACCATCTGGCGTCAAAGCCAGACCTGAGGGCATTGCGCCAACATGCAAATTGCGTTGATGGCCAGACCTTACATCAAGCTCAATCAACTGACCGCCATAAACATCACAGACATAAGCAAATGCTTCGTCATCCGTAACAGTAACGCCGAGTGGCGCGCCATTAACGGGAATTTTTTTCTCAATACGGCGCAACTGCGTATCAATGACGGTTAAATATCTGCCCTCTGGACTCGTGACATAAGCATGCGCGCCATTTTTACTCATCGCAACGCCTGCGACTTTCCCGCCTATTGGCAGGCTCGTCAGAGTTTTCATTGAAGCAAGATCAATAATATCGACGACATCAGCGCCTTGGGCCGTAACATAGGCCTCATCGGCTGATGAACATTTCATGAGAAGTGAAAAGAAAAACACAAGAGCAATGAAAAGCTTCTGTCTCATTTCTTATTTGAATCGCTTTCCATGTAATGTTTGAGCGCTGTTAGTTGCGCGCGCACCATGTCTTTTACAGCGCTAATTGCAACATCGTCATTTAATTCTGGCGGCGGATTATTATTTGGAAAGCCTCGGTAGAAACGAGCCTTCCACTCAACTGTCGTTTTACCTCCCTCCTGCGGATGGAGCGTCACGAGACTGGTGTAATTGACTGCAGGAAGCCGCCTGATGTCGTCTGTTTCTCGATGAACGCCAAACATCAATCGATCTTTGTCGCTTTTTGTTAATAATTCGAGAATTTCAGCGCCATCCTTATAGATAACACGTCTCCTGGCTTGATCTGGGATTCTCTCTCCTGAGACCTCGAGGCGATCAACAGACGGCATCCAATTTATGTGATCGAAATCAGCTAAGACGCTCCAGACACGCTCGGCTGGCGCGTCAATCATAATTTCTTCTACGACCTTTAATGCAGAAGCCCCATGCGCGGCCAGGGCTACGCATGGGGCGTCACAAACCAACAAAAGGATCAGAATTTTAGCAAGACATGCAAAGCGCATCAGAGTTAAAATTCTTGATTGAGTGTTGAGACTAGTGGGCCTCCAGCTTCGTCTTCAACGAATTCAACCCGGCCTTATAAATGTCGGAGACAGCTTTAATCGCCGCTTCATCAGAAAGCTCCGGCGGCGGATCATTATTCATGAAGCCGCGATAGAAGGCGCCTTTCCATTCAACGATGCTTTTGCCGCCCTCTTCCTTAATGGAAATTGTCGCCGCATAATTATTTACCGGCAGGATTTTTACATCCACATTGTCAATTTTATAACTGATGGTCTTAGACGCCTCATCATATTTCGTTAAAGATTCGTCAATCTTTCCGTTTTTGAGCGTCAGTGTTCTTTTAGCGTCAGCGCCATTGCCGCCAGCGCCTTCTGTCTTCTCGACGCCAGGAATCCATGATGCGTCTTGAAAATTGCCAACGATGCTCCAGACTTTGTCTGCCGGCGCGCTGATCTCTATTTTCTCAACCACCTTCTGACGGGACGGGCCATGCGCCAGACTTGAGGAAGAAATAAGCGCCGCCGCCACAAAGGACAAAACGGCAATAAGATGAGAAGGTCGGGTAGACAGAAAATACATCCAAAATTCTCCTAGGCGCAAAGCTCCCGCTGCAAACAGCGGAAAGTGGACATAAGGGCATGAACATGGCGCGCGTCAAGTCATGTCAGCGCCAACGAAAAAGGCCCCTGCTGTGTCGGCAAGGGCCTCTTCTTGGGTCTCAGCGTGTTGTTATGAGCAACCTGTCGTCGATCCGCAGGTCTCACATTTTAGACAGGTGCCGTTGCGCACGAGCGTAAAATTAGCGCATTCCGGGCAGGCTTCTCCAACATAGCCTTTCATGCGCGCCTCGGCGCGACGTTCGGCAATGCCCTCAATCATTTTTTTAGGCTCTGTCCAGCCAAGCGTGGACAATGCTTCAACGGCGGTTTCAGCGATGACTTCCGGCTCGCTGCGCAGCGCTGTCGCGCCGCCGCGCACCACCATTAATTTATCTGTCTTTGAGCGCAGTAAGCCCTTCGATACGACAGATGAGGCCTCTGGAGCCTTGCCCTCATTCTCGCCCTTACCCAGAACATCATGGCCAATGTCCTCCGGAGAGACATGCGCAAGATCATTGCGGCCCAGATAAGAAACGGCAAGCTCACGGAAGACATAATCCAGGATTGAGGTTGCATTCTTAATCGCGTCATTGCCTTGAACTGGGCCCGCAGGTTCGAAACGGGTGAAGGTGAAGGCGTCAACATATTCCTCAAGCGGGACGCCATATTGCAGTCCCAATGAAATCGCGATTGCAAAGTTGTTCATCAAACTTCTGAAGGCGGCGCCTTCCTTGTGCATATCGATAAAGATTTCACCCAAGCGTCCATCAGAATATTCGCCTGTGCGCAGATAAACCTTATGACCGCCCACGGCGGCTTTCTGCGTATATCCTTTGCGACGATCCGGAAGCTTCTCTCTCTCGCGCACAACCTGATGAATAATACGCTCAACGATGCGTTCCGCGAGCGCTGCAGCGCGCGCAGGCGCGTTGGAGGCGACAAACTCTTCAACCTTATCATCCTCCTCGTCATCATTAGAAATCAATTGCGAGGACAAGGGCTGTGATAATTTAGAGCCGTCTCGATAAAGCGCATTCGCTTTGAGACCAAGACGCCAGGAGAGCAGATAGGCCTGCCCACAATCTTCAACCGAGGCGTCATTGGGCATATTAATCGTTTTAGAAATGGCGCCCGTAATGAATGGCTGCGCAGCAGCCATCATGCGTATATGCGAGTCAACGGAAAGATAGCGCTTACCGGTGCGGCCGCATGGATTGGCGCAATCGAACACGCCATAATGTTCCTGTTTGAGAAATGGCGCACCTTCCAATGTCATGGCGCCGCACACATGTGTGTTCGCCGCTTCTATTTCTGATTTTGTAAAACCAAGATGCGCGAGGAGATCAAAGTTACGATCATCCAGAGACTCTGGGGCGACTTTAAGAGCGCCCGTCAGGAAATCCTGTCCAAGCGTCCATTTATTGAAAACAAATTTAATATCAAAAGCCGAGGGCAACGCTGCTTCGATCGCCGCCAGCTTGTCGTCCGTGAAACCCTTGCTGCGCAAAGAGGAGGTGTTGATTGCTGGCGCATTGGCCAAAGAGGCATGACCGACCGCATAGGCCTCAATCTCGGCAATTTCATTTTCTCTATAGCCAAGAGCGCGCAAGCCTTCCGGCACCGCACGGTTCACAATCTTTAAATAGCCGCCGCCTGCAAGTTTCTTGAACTTTACGAGCGCAAAATCTGGTTCAATACCAGTTGTATCGCAATCCATGACGAGGCCGATCGTGCCTGTCGGCGCCACCACCGTAACCTGTGCATTGCGATAGCCGTAAAGCTCACCTTGCGCGAGCGCATTGTCCCAAGCGCGGGCTGCGCGCGTCATTAACAGCGGATCAGGAGATGCTGAGATATCGAGCGGCACAGGAGAAATGGCGAGGCCTTCATAGCCATGGCTTTCGCCATGAGCCGCGCGTCGGTGATTACGAATGACACGCAGCATTGCCTCGCGGTTTTCCTGGAAACGGGCAAAAGTTCCACGTTCTCGAGCAATTTCAGCTGACGTGGCGTAGCAGACGCCTGTCATAATTGCTGATAAGGCGCCGGTAATCGCACGGCCAGCCGCACTATCATAGGCAATGCCTGACGACATAAGCAGCCCGCCGACATTGGCGTAGCCTAAACCAAGCGTTCGGTAATCATAGGAGAGTTGAGCAATTTCCTTGGATGGAAATTGCGCCATTAAGACTGAAATCTCAAGAACAAGCGTCCATAAACGCACGGCGTGTTCATATGAGTCGATGTCAATCTGTTTTGTTTCCTCATTGCGAAACTGCAATAGATTTAAGGAGGCGAGGTTACAGGCTGTATCATCGAGAAACATATATTCCGAGCATGGATTAGAGGCGCGAATATCGCCTCCTGCCGGACAGGTGTGCCAATCATTAATAGTGGTGTGAAATTGTATGCCTGGATCAGCAGACGCCCAAGCGGCATAGCCAATCTTATCCCATAAGTCACGCGCCTGCAGCGTCTTTGCCGGCTTGCCGTCCAAGCGACGGGTCAGGGTCCATGGACCATCGTTTTCAACTGCCTGGAGAAAAGCATCTGTTACGCGCACAGAATTATTTGAATTCTGCCCTGCAACGGTCAGATAGGCCTCGCTATCCCAATCTGTGTCATAGGTGTCAAAAGTAATGTCCTTGAAGCCCTGACGCGCAAACTGAACAATACGCTTAATCAAATTATCAGGAACGTCATCGCGGCGCGCGGCTTTGATCTCGCGCTTTAGAACAGGATTGATGTCTGGATTGAAACAGTCATCGCCTGCGCCTTCACAATTCACGCAGGCTTTCATGATTGCTTTGAGATGTTTCTTGACAATCTTTGAGCCGGTAACAAGCGCGGCGACTTTTTCTTCCTCTTTAACTTTCCAATCTACGAAGGCCTCGACATCTGGATGATCAATATCGACGACGACCATCTTGGCGGCGCGACGGGTCGTGCCGCCAGATTTAATCGCGCCCGCGGCGCGATCGCCAATTCTTAAAAAGGACATCAGTCCGGATGAAGAGCCCCCGCCAGACAGCTTTTCCTTCTCACCACGAAGCTTCGAGAAATTCGTGCCTGTGCCTGACCCATATTTGAACAGACGCGCCTCACGCACCCAAAGGTCCATGATGCCGCCCTCATTAACAAGATCGTCTTGGATCGACTGAATGAAGCAAGCATGCGGCTGTGGATGCTCATAGGCTGATTTCGACTTAACCATTTTGCCATTGGTATAGTCGACATAGAAATGACCCTGGCTCGGGCCATCTACCCCATAGGCCCAATGCAGACCTGTGTTGAACCATTGCGGAGAATTCGGCGCAGCCATCTGCCGCGCGAGCATATAGCGTAATTCGTCGCTAAAAGCCTGAGCGTCCTCATCCGTATCGAAATAGCCGCCCTTCCATCCCCAATAGGTCCATGCGCCAGCAAGACGATCAAACACTTGGCGCGCAGATATTTCAGAAACATAGCGCTGGTCCTTCGGGAGCTCCGCAAGCGCCTCGAGATCGGCGACCGAGCGCCACAAAAATGAGGGAACATTATTTTCTTCAACACGCTTCAAGCGCGCTGGGACGCCAGCCTTACGAAAATACTTTTGAGCAAGAACATCCGAGGCGACCTGGCTCCATTGCGCCGGCACCTCAATATTATCGAGGGAGAAGACAACTGATCCGTCAGGATTGCGAATCTCGCTTTTGGTGGAGCGGAACTCAATTGTCGCATAGGGCGACTGGCCGGTTGTCGTGTAGCGCCGCTCGATTTTCATGTTCCTAAATCCCTTCCATCCATGCGCGGCTCAGTCGTCGCGCGCCGGCGTCCGCCAACCAGCGAAGCTTATCTCGTAAAAACAAAGTACTCTGAAATCGCATCCCCCTCGCCTCGAGAAAATTTCGAGGCGTCGGGCACACAAAGAAAACAGGAATACACACACGCGCGGCGCTACTAACGCTGGGCCCTAACCCAACGAAGCGAGCTGATGGATACAACATCTGCCGCATCACCATCGCGTGACCCCTATACGATGCGCGAGTCTTATAGCGACGTCAAGATATAGTGGTAAAAATTAACAGATAGACAATATGTGGAGAAAATCGGGGGATAGCGGGGAAATCTTTTCAACCCGTTGAGAACAAGGTCGTGGAAATTTTGAGATTCGGCAAGAACTTAACGCGCCCAGACGAAAAAAATTACAAAGAGGTCACGGCGTAGACAAAATAAGTCTTAAGACGACATTCTTTCGTACACAACTGAGCCTGAAACAACTGTCATGAGAACCTCTCCTTGAAGAAGCGCTCCATCAAATGGCGTGTTCCGAGAGCGTGAGTGCAATTGTGCCGGATCAAGCACAAAGGGTTTATCAGGATCAAATAAAACCAGATCAGCCGGCGCCTCTTTTTTGAGCCTGCCTTGCGGCAAACCAAGGATCTCAGCTGGTCCAATCGTCATCGCAGCGAGTAATCTTAATAAGCTTACATCGCCCGCATGAACCAAGCGCAGGCCGGCTGACAGCATGGTCTCTACGCCAATTGCGCCATATTCTGCTTCGGCAAAGGGCAATCTTTTGGTCTCGACGTCCTGAGGATCGTGATCTGAGACGATCACATCAATCAGACCTTCGGCCAATGCCGCAACCAGCGCTTTACGCTCGTCCTCATGCCGCAAAGGCGGTCGCAGTTTCAGAAAGCTGCGATAATCGCCAATATCATTTTCATTCAATGTGAGATGATTAATCGACGTGCCGCAGGTGACTTTAAGGCCGTGCGATTTTGCGACACGCAAGGCGTCAAGCGATAATGTTGTTGAAACAAGCGCCGCGTGATAGCGCGCGCCAGTCAACGCAACGAGCCGCAAATCGCGATCCACCATCAGCGCTTCGGCTTCGCGCGGCATACCGGCGAGCCCCAATCTCAAAGCAAATTCGCCCTCATTCATAACGCCTTGACCGGAGAGGTCGCGGTCTTGGGTAAAGTGAATGATCAGCGCATTAAAATCTCGCGCATAGCTGAGGGCCCGACGCATAATCAACGCATTATCCAACGAGCGCGCGCCATCAAAAAAGGCAACAGCGCCAGCCTGCTGCAGCATGCCTAACTCCGCCAGCTCCTTGCCTGCGCATTCTTTGGTAATGGCTGCTAATGGCAGCACGCGCACATGAGCTGTGTCGCGCGCGCGCCGTAAAACAAAATCGACAACTGCCGGATCGTCAATCGCCGGCATGGTTGCTGGCGAGGCAATTAATGTCGTCACCCCACCAGCCGCTGCCGCGAGAGAGGCGCTGGCAATATTTTCGCGATGCTCAGCGCCAGGCTCGCCTACAAATGTCAACATATCAATCAAGCCTGGAGCCAGAACAGCCCCATGACAATCAATCACGCGCGCGCCGTCAGGCCGCGTTGCAGCCGTTACACCTGGCCCTAATTCGACAATCTGTTCGTCACGGACAAGAAGCCCCCCCAGCGTGTCCAATCCTGAGGCCGGATCAATCAGACGAGCGTTAAAAAATAAAAGCGGCGCAGATGAAGGTGAAATCGGCATAGCTTCTGATTAGGCCATTTTCTGCAAGTTGCAAATGTATGAATAGGCCAATGCGCAGATTTAAAAGCCTATTCAATTAAAATGCTTAAGCAACACTTTGAGCGACTAGAAATGATGACGCCTCATTAAACAACCAAGGCGACTGGCGCCCAAAACATATAAAGATGAAAAAAGAGAGAAATGATCGAAAAACTGACGCCAAAAATAATTGCGCACGACGCCATATCGTCCATTTTTTTAAGAATAGTGTGACTATGTCTTTCAAACTGATATTCTTTCACATGATGCCCCTTACGCTTATCCTCGTAATTTGACCTTAATAGAAGCGGCAAATGCAAATGTTGAGTTTTGAAAATGTTGGCTTGCGTTATGGATCAAGTCCTGAGACGCTTCAGGATATTAACTTCGACATTGCGCCACGCTCCTTTCAGTTTCTGACGGGCCCATCTGGAGCAGGTAAAACCACCCTGATGCGACTCATCATTATGGCGCTCAAGCCATCACGCGGGATGATACAAATTTTTGGCAAGGATACAGCGCAGCTAACAAAAGAAGAGATCACGACAACCAGACGAAAAATAGGCGTGATCTTCCAGGATTTTAGACTCCTCGACCACCTCACGCTCTATGAAAACGTCGCCTTGCCATTACGCGTCCAGGGAAAAGATGAAACGGGGTACCGGTCTGAGGTCTATGAGCTTTTGCGTTGGGTTGGCCTGGGCGAGCGTTTTGAGGCGCCGCCCAGCGTCCTCTCAGGCGGTGAAAAACAAAGAGCTGCGATTGCGCGCGCGCTCATCTCGCGGCCTAAGCTTCTGTTGGCTGACGAACCAACTGGAAATGTTGATCCCACCATGGCTGGACGAATTCTACGCCTTTTTGTTGAATTACATAAATCCGGTACGGCTGTTGTGATCGCAACACATGATCTAAGCCTAATGGATCAATATGAAGACGCCCGCCGCCTGGTTTTAGCGGACAGCCGATTACATATTTTCGAGTAACCATGATGCTTGGCTTCCTGCGCATGCTTTTTTTGCCTGCAAAAAAAAGAGCTCTTCCACCGACGGATGGCAGACTAACGAAACAATCTCCGCTTGTTCCAGCAGAGACTGTTGCTGGTAGATCTCTCGTGATCGTCATCGCGATTATGACCCTGCTCGCAGGATTGACGGCTGGGGCTGCAACGTTGATTGTTGAAGCCTCTTCAGATTGGCGGGCAGACGCCGCGACAGAGGCCACCATACAACTCCTGCCGACAAAGGGCCGCGATATTGAAACGGATCTAGAAAAAGCCGCGGAAATCGCAACCAAAACGCCAGGCGTTCTTCGTGCTAAAATTTATTCTCAATCAGAATCTGAAGGGTTATTGGCGCCTTGGCTGGGACAAGGCCTTGATCTGCAGGAACTGCCCATCCCGCGCATGATCGTTCTGACTTTAAGTCAAAAAGAACGCCCCGATCTTGCGAAGTTAACAATGGCGCTCATTTCTCAATTTCCAGAAGCAAGCCTAGACGATCACCATATCTTTATTTCTCGTCTGGGCGATATGGCGCGCGCGGCTGCTTTTATGGCTTTAGTGATTTTTATTCTTGTTGTTGTCGCGCTCGGCATTGCGGTGGCCTCCGCAACGCGGGCCGCTGTCGCCACCAATCGTGAAATTGTTGACGTCTTGCATCTGGTTGGCGCCGCTGATGACTTTATCGCCAGTCAATTTCGGCAGCGTTTTCTATCCTTAGGCCTTCGCGGCGCTCTGATTGGCGGTGGCGGCGCCCTCGCCTTTTTTGCCTTGGCCCGCGCGATGGCGTCCTATTGGCGCGCAACCGCAGGCGGCAATCAAATGGAAGCGTTATTTGGAAGCTTCGCCCTCAACGCCGGAGGATATTTTTTAATTCTTATCTTAATCATATCGGTTACATTATTGACTGGATTTCTGTCGCAACAAATTGTGTTTCGCCATTTGAAACAATTGACTTAAACATGCCTCTCACATCAGGTTTTGACACATAAAACCCTTCATCTCCCAAGAGTTGGGGAAAGAGACATAAAGCATGGCGCCGCCTTGCCAAAACAAACCCGACATCTACGCGATTGGACGCAGCTATATTCATGCCGTTCTCGCATTATCAACTTTAGCGTTGATCAGCCTATTGGGCGGCTTTCTTGTTTTTACCAACTCTCTTGCTTTGAAAGAGCCAAATCTGGACGTTAAAGCTGAAGGGGTCGTCGCGCTGACTGGCGGCTCTGACAGGGTTATGGATGCAGCAGATTTTCTATCCCGTGGACAAGCAAAGCGTCTGCTGATCACGGGCGTTAATCGCGCAACACGCACGTCTGTGTTAGAAAAACTCTTGCCTGTCTCGCATGAACTGTTCAAATGCTGCGTAGATCTTGGTTATCAAGCGATTGACACAGCGGGCAATGCTGCTGAAACAAAACTATGGGCGGAGACCCACCAGCTGACGCATGCCCTCATCGTTGTCACCTCTAATTATCACATGCCGCGCGCGCTGTTGGAGCTTTCGGCCGCACTGCCACACACAACATTTTACCCCTACCCGGTTGTCAGCGATCACGCCAATGTCACTGATTGGTGGCGTGATAAACGCGTGGCGCGTCTGGTTGCTGGAGAATATGTTAAATTCATCGGCGCGCTCATTCGCATCCAATTAGATCGGATTGCCAACGACGATGACCCTCAACTCCAACACTAAACTTTTTTCGAACAATAGGGCGCCAGAGCTTTCTTGCTCTATCATCTTGTCATTGCCGATGAACTTGCAATAATATTTCGCTCCATATCCAAATCCAGTTAGAAAAGAAATCATGCTCATTCTACGTTCATTAGCTTTCCAGATTTTTTTCTTCATCAATGTTGTCGTCTTAGTTTTAATATGGTTCCCGGGCCTCTTTATGCGCCGTCAAATCTCGCAAGAACTTGGTCGCACCTGGGGACGCACCACTTTGTGGTGGCTCGATAAAATTTGTAACCTAAAAATTGAATGGCGAGGATTAGAAAATATCAAGCCCGGCAGCGTGATTGTCGCCTGCAAGCATCAGTCAATGTGGGAAACCTTCGTCTTACCCATTCGCTTCAATGATTTTAGCTATATTCTCAAGCGCGAACTAATCTGGTTGCCGTTTTTTGGCTGGTATCTTCTTGCTGCGGAGCAAATCGCAATTAATAGAGCAAAAGGTGGAAAATTACTGCCGCAACTCATCGAAAAAGCAAAGAGACTCTTTGCGCATAACCGACAACTCTTCATTTTTCCCGAAGGCACGCGACGACCAGCCGGCGCACCGCCAAAATATAAAATAGGCATCGCCTCACTATATGAAGCCTGCGGCGTCTCTGTTATTCCGGTGGCGGTAAATTCCGGTCTTTTCTGGCCAAGACGTTCGTTTCTGATACGACCGGGCACGGTCGTAATCGAGTTTTTACCGCCAATTGCGCCAGGTCTACCGCCTCGAAATTTTTTCCATAAATTAGAACAAGAAATTGAAACGGCGTCAGATCGATTAATCGCCGAAGCGCTGGCTGCGGATCCTTCCCTCATCCCTTATGTCGAAAAAAACAGACAAAGCGACAGGGTAAAAAAACACGCTTAGGCATTTTGCCGGCGTAACGCCACGTAAGGCGCTGCTGGCGACAAGGGATATTCCGCCTCAAGAATATAAGGACCGCCGCCGACAGAAGAGCGAGAAGAATAAAGGACAAATTCATCTGCTGTGAATTGTAGAGACGGGAAATACCCCCTTGCGCCGAGATAGGCCGCAACCGACACAGGACTAGCCCCCCGTAATCTGGCCAGTGTAACATGTGGCGTATATTTGCGCTGCTCCGGCGCGGCGCCAATACGTCGCAATAACCGCTCTTGTTCTGCTTGCAATTCCAACAAAGCGCCGTCAGGACGCGCCAAGACGACGATTGATTTGGGGCGATCGCCGCCAAATGAGTTAAGCTGATAAAGACTTATGCTGATCTCTTGGCGTGAGATCAGCGACAATGCGTTTGCGCAGTCACGCGCGAAAGCATCATCGACATCGCCAATAAAGCGTAAGGTGATGTGGTAATTTTCAACGTCAATCCAGCGCGCATTTGGAATGCCGCCCCTTAAACGCTCAAGGCTTTCAGCAATGTGTTGTGGGACCTTAAGAGCGGTAAAAAGTCTCGGCATAGGCCCCTCCTCCAAACAATAGATTCAGAAAAATACAGCGGCATCATCTATTTTTTCTCACTTGCCATCGACGAGAGCATTTTTTCCACCTCAGGCAGCATATGATCGACCATTTTGGCGATCCCTGCAGCATTGGGATGCAGCCCGTCTCCGATGAGCAGACGGGGGTCTCCCCACACACCCTCCATCATGAATGGAATCAAGGGAACGCCATATTTTCTAGATAGCTGCGGATAGATCGAATCAAAGTTTGCTTTATAAGTTTGCCCCCAATTTTCGCTCGACACCATCGTCGCAACCAACACGCGAACGCCTTTGGCCTGAAAGGCTGAGATGAGCTGTTCCAGATTAGCCTGAGCGCGCTTGGGGTCGAGCCCTCGCAACATGTCGTTTGCGCCAAGTTCAATGATCCCAATCTGAAAAGGGACGTCCTCGAGCGTATATGCGACCCGCGCCAGTCCCATTTCTGTCGT
>DAIRFH010000142.1:0-2490 GCA_036795145.1 Methylocystis sp.
GCGCTCTACTTTGATTACTCTTCGGCGGCCAATCCTTTATTACAAAAAATAATTACGCCGATTCCATACCAAACTTTCTCTCCTTCTTTTTTTGAAGGTCAGAGCTCAGACATTATGCCACTTGATATTAGCGATAAGATAGAATGCGAAGGACCTGCGACTTCCCCATCCCTTTGCGCTAATTTTGTTAGAATTGTTAAAGGAACCCTGCAAACTTCTGCACAGGCAACCAGCCAAATCTTTTATGTTTATAAGGGAGACGGCCGAACAGACGCTTGTGGCCAATCGATCTTATGGAGTCAGGGCGATTTTATTGTTCTTCCTTCTCATGATTATGCACTCCATCATTGCTCCGAGACAGCGGCCTTATATTGGGTTCACGACGCGCCGCTTCTGCGATATTTAGGCGTCGTTCCATCCGCTCCTCGATTTCAGCCAACAGTATATAAACATACTAAGGCTGAGCAAAAATTAAAAGAAGTCGCGATACAGGCTACCACATCGGCAGCAAATCGGGTCAGCGTTTTGCTCGCAAACAAAGCCTTCCCGCAAACACGAACTGTTAGTCAGACGTTGTGGGCTATGTATGGTCTCTTACCAAGCGGAAAATCTCAGCTGCCACATCGACATGAATCCGTTGCACTAGACTTTGTTATTGACTGCAAACCAGGCTGTTATACGTTAATTGGGACAGAGCTTGGGGTTGATGGGTGGATAAAAAATCCACATCGAGAAAATTGGATTCCTGGAGCAAGCTTTATTACTCCTCCAGGGTACTGGCATTCACATCATAATGAATCGGGCGCAGATGCGCATGTCTTGCCAATTCAGGACGCAGGATTGCAGGCCTTCCTTCGAACACTTGAAATCAAATTTAGTCACATAGAGCCTGATGGAAGCGTTCATGTGACCGATCTTCCTTAAAGGTTTGACTATCGTCTCGTTTATATCAACATTGTTTAATTAATAATGCGCGGCGCATAGTCTTCGTGCGCTGCGCCAATCACGCCAAATGGCCTGTTGCGCCTCAACAAGACTAAGCGCACCCGCGCAAACAGCCGCAGGCAGACAGCGCTCCACAATGTCCTTTTCTTCAGCATCATCAAGATCCTGCAACAGGAGATTACGCGGATCGCCTGGAGAACCCCCAAGACTTAACGGCAATCTATGATCGAGCTGAAAGTTGCTGATGAGCTCCAGGGGAAGACCCTGCTGGCGCAATCGAAGCTTCTTAATATGATTGGTATAAGACACAGGCGGACGAATCTGCGCCGTCCAGCCTTTGACACATATCGTTCGTTGAATTGTTTCTTGTCTCACATCCGGGTTGAGAGGCAGGATCTCTGACTTTGCCACGCTCGTTAAGCTCATGAAAAGGAATATCAAAACTATGGATATGAGATATTTTTTTTCAATGACAAACATGTCAGAAACCGTAGAAATCATTAAGCTCCATATAGACGACTTGCTTGGAATATACATTGTTTAGTTTAGCCACTATGCACACTCATCCATTCTCAGTCGATGTTAATTCAATATGACTGTTTACGAGGAACAAAAAGATTGACTACCTGCTTTTGCACAAGCTCATTTTTCTGATTATATGTATCAATGCGCACCTTAAGAATGCCATAAGAGGGGCGTGATTTTGAAATGCGAGCGCTTAATACTTCAGCAGTAGCATAGATTTCATCGTTAGGCCGGAGAGGGTTCGGCCAAGACAGCTCATCAAATCCAGCGCCAATAAATCCACGCTCTGGCGTAAAATCACTTTCAACAAGCAGCTTCATCGTAAGGGCTGCTGTCTGCCAACCGCTTGCCACAAGGCCGCCAACCATGGTCTTTCTGCCCGCTTCTTCATTGAGATGATGTGGCTGGGGGTCATATTTCTCTGCAAAAGCCCTTATTGCCATCGCATCAATAAAAGCTGAGCTGGTTTTATAAATCTGTCCAATGATATAATCTTCGTAATAAATATCTCTCATCATCCCTCCCAGAGGGCGTTATGATTTTCAGATCGATGGATCTTGCGCATGTCATCGCCGCCACAAAGAGAATATGACGCTTTATCGAGGAAAATATTCCGTCTGATTGGGGCCAACCAACTCTCTCGACTGCTGCCGTCACAGCGAAGCTTATTGACAGTTGTTTTATATGAAAAGCTTGATCATTTCGGCACAGCCAAAGACGTTAGTCTTGAAGAAATTGCAGCTCAATTCGAACGCATCGCAGGCTTTAGCCCAACATTACCCACCGACGTCGCCTCTATCGATGAGACTTAGTCTCTATCGGCATTATGGCCAGTATATCATGAATAATACCTACTGGCACGAAGGATAAATGGAGAAACCTTAAGCAAAGCGCCTATCTTAAATGGCGGCTGTGTTGATTGCATGATCTCACCAGCGACGGTATCCCCACCCGCGCCGATACCCCCAACCACGACGATAGCCCCACCCGCGACGATAGCCCCATCCGCCACCACCCCAT
>DAIRFH010000008.1:0-55385 GCA_036795145.1 Methylocystis sp.
CCTCGACCCCAACCTTGGCAAGGTTGTGCTCTACCCCTGAGCTACACCCGCATCCGTATCGACATCGTTGCCGATGTCTAGAGGAAACCCTATGCCGCAAACGCTGTCGCATTGCAACTAAGTTTAAGCCTAATCCCGACTAATTATTCTCTTAGTAAAAAATGCGCAGATGACACAGACGATGAGGTGAGCCGACCTCATTCTGCACGAAATGGAGGCATCTTTAGCTACATTATCAAGTATACATACTAATTATATGTATTTACCTACATTCCTGGCTAACGCGCGCAAGTGCGTCAGAAAGACCTTTTAATGAATAGATATCCGTTGTCGCGGTTGCTTTGGCTGATGAAGCCTTAATTAAGAGTTTGGCGCCGCCTCTCAGAGTTCCGACAAATTCTTTCTCTTTCGCTTGATCTTTAATCCAGGCGTTAACGCCCTTGGTAACAAGCTCAAACGACTCACCATCAATTTCTGCAGCACCTGACGAGCCATCTTTCGTTGGATATCCAAGATTAATGGCCACTTCATTTTTTACATTTTCGGCAGGCCGGGTGGAAATAAAAATATACCCTGGCGTATCTTTAAGTTTTGTTTTGGGTTGCCGCTCCTTAGGTTGACCAAGGGCGTAGCAAGTCTTTTCTTTGCCTGAATGCGCCACATAAGCGATCCAGTCTCCATATGATCCAAGCTGTTCAGGCTTGGATGCGTCGGCATCGCCCTTAGACTTGGCGTCTGGCTTGGCCTTGGATTTATCCGACGTCGTTTTTTCCCGGATTGGCTTTGCCTTAGGGGAAGTCGCCTCAGCGCCTTCATTTGTCGTCTCGGCAGATTTGGCGGCTTCTGCCGGCTTATCTTTGGCGGAGATTGGCGATGGAGCAATTAGGCAGGTTAGCCCCAGCATAAAGCCAAGAACGCGCCAGGAGCAGGTTGTATGTCTTGAAAAAGATTCGTGTGTCATGAGAAGGTTGTACCGCGCTATCCTTGCCTCAACAAGTCAGATGTCGCCCCGTGTCGTCATGAAGCGTCCTTCTTGGCCGCCATAAGATAATTAACATCTGTATCATGGCTTTTCCGCCAGTTCATTGTCAGGGGCATGTAACTCATGCCGACACGATCAACCTCGCGCATGCCAGCCTTTGCGAGCCAGCCAGAGAGTTCTTTTGGACGAATGAACTTACTATGATCATGTGTGCCTTTGGGCACCCAGCCCAATACATATTCCGCTCCAATGATTGCAAGCAGGTAGCTTTTAAGCGTGCGATCAATTGTTGCGAGAAAAATCAATCCGCCTGGACGAACCATTGAGCTTATTGTGCGGATGAATTCTGCTGGTCCTTCAACATGCTCAATCACTTCGAGCGCAGCAACCGCGTCATAAGTTTCGCCTGTCCGCGCAAGGGCTTCGGCCGTGATGTTGCGATAATCTATTGTCAGGCCAGACGTTGAAGCATGGCGTGAGGCGACCGCTATATTATTTGGCGCAGGATCGATTCCCGTGACATCGGCGCCCAAATCAGCAAGCGCTTCACTCAATATTCCGCCTCCGCATCCAATATCAGCGATGCGCAAACCTTTAAGAGGATATTCCGTTACGTCACTGAGCGCCAAGGGGTCCTTAAGAAGGAACCGTCGCGCATGATCACAGATATAGTCGACGCGAATAGGGTTAATATCATGCAAAATACCCATCTTGCCGGTTTTATCCCACCAAAGTTCTCCAAGCCTATTAAACCGCTCGACATCGTCAGGATTGACGCTCGCTGAATATGGCGGGTTTGGATCTGTCACGGAGAGCCTCTTGTCTTGATCTTTCCAGGGGTGGGGGCGTCAATGTGGCGGTTGGCGTTGACATCGAGCCATTAGGGCCGACATATACGCCCGCTTTCAGAAAATGGCGAATGCGCATTTCGCTATTTTGCATCCCTTACGCCTTTTGGCCTAGCTCTCAGACACGGGTTCCATGTCACGGCTTGTTATGAAATTTGGCGGTACGTCAGTGGCAACGACGGATCGTATTCGCAATGTCGCCCAACATGTTAAACGAGAGGTCGATGCCGGCCACGAAATAGCTGTCGTTGTTTCCGCCATGGCAGGCAAAACCAATGAGCTTGTCGGATGGTGTAAGGAACTAGCCCCGCTTTTTGATCAACGCGAATATGACGCAGTGGTCGCATCTGGAGAGCAGGTTACAGCAGGCTTGCTCGCCATCGCCTTACAAGAAATTGGCGTCCCATCGCGTTCCTGGCTTGGCTGGCAAACGCCGATTTATACAAATGACACCCATGGTTCAGCTCGAATCGAGGGCATCGATGGCGCAGCGATCCTTGATGGGTTTGCTCGGCGTGAGGTTGCTGTTGTTGCAGGCTTTCAAGGGATTCACAAAGATAGCGGCCGCATCACAACGCTTGGGCGCGGCGGATCTGACACCAGCGCCGTTGCAGTCGCTGCCGCGATCAAGGCTGATCGCTGCGATATTTATACCGATGTCGACGGTGTCTACTCAACAGATCCACGCGTTGTGCCAAAAGCGCGTCGTATGGAGCGTATCGCATTTGAAGAAATGCTTGAGATGGCTTCTCTTGGCGCAAAGGTTTTGCAGGTGCGCTCTGTAGAAGTCGCAATGGTGCATAAAGTGCCGACCTATGTCCGTTCATCCTTTGATGACCCCATTAATCCTGGACAGGGAACGCTGATTTGTAATGAGGAGGATATTGTGGAAGCACAAGTCGTTACGGGGATCGCCTTTTCCCGTGATGAAGCGCAGATCACGCTTCGTCGTGTTGCGGATAAGCCAGGAGTTGCTGCCGCAGTTTTTATGCCCCTAGCAGAAGCGGGCATTAATGTTGATATGATCGTTCAGGTTGTTTCTGATGACGGTATGACAGACATGACCTTTACGGTTGGCGCAGCTGATTATGAACGCGCATATCAAATATTAGAAAAAATAAAAAATGACATAGGCTTTTCAGCGATTGCTGGGGCTAAGGATGTGGCCAAGGTATCCGCCATAGGGATTGGCATGCGCAGCCATGCGGGCGTAGCGGCGCGCGGATTTCGAGCGTTGTCCGAAAAGGGCGTTAATATTCGCGCTATTACGACCTCTGAAATAAAATTCTCAGTGTTAATCGATGAAGCCTATACTGAACTTGCTGTGAGAACGCTGCATTCACTTTATGGACTGGACGCCGCTTAGACACCATGCGCTAAAAAGGGCATTGAAATGCAAAAATTAATCGAAAATGTTTCTGCAGCGCTTGATGTGGATGCAGAGCTCGCTAAGATCTCCATTGGTCATGTGCTCGCGTTCTTAGAGAAAGAACTTCCAGACGGCGCCATCACTGAATTTCTAAATAAGGTCGCTGGCGCACGTGAAATTATCGACGCGGCTTCACAGCCTGCAGCGGCCAACGCTAGTCCATTAGGGAGTCTCTTGTCTGGAGGATTAATGGGGCTGGCCACAAAGTTGAATGCCGCAGGGCTCGATATGGGCCAAATTCATAAATTAGGAAGAGAAATTTTCGGTTACGCTGAAACGATTGTTGGTAAAGAGAAAGTTGATGAAATAGCGCGATCAATACCTGGTCTGTCGCAGTTTTTGTAAAATGCTAACGTCGCCTGGACATCAACGACCGCAGGTCAACCCCTTGCAGATGTAAAGCGCTCAAAAACACGATTGCATAAATAAGCGCGCCGATTACGCCAACTATTATTAGAGCCGTTATATTGGAAAATGAGCCGAATTTTGTGCTGATGGCGATAATAGGGGCGCGCAAGTTCAAAGCGATGAACGCCAACGGCCCACAAGCGACAATAGTTGCACAAGCCGTCTTGGCGAAGAGTTGATCAAAATTTATTTCATCCCGCTTAATTGCAAGCGCAATCAGGGCGCCAAAATTTATCCAAAGGCCTATAGATGTAGCGGTCGCGATCCCTACTGCGCCTAACGGAAAAAAAAGAACGACTTTCATAACGACATTGACGGCAAGCGCAATGAGGGCGACTTTCATTGGCGTAGACGTATCGCCGCGCGCTTGAAAACTCGCGCGTGCTGAGGCAATCAGCACAAGAGCAAGCAGGCCGCCGCCATAGGCTGATAGAACATCTCCTGCTGCATAAGCGTCGGTTGCGGTAAATTTGCCATGCATGAAAAGGCCAGCGACAATAAGTTCCGGCAAGGTCACAAAGGCGATGAAAAAAGGCGCCGTTAATGCGATTGTGAGGGCCATGGTTCGACTTTGTGCGTGGTGCGCGCCGGCGACATCACCGGTTGCCAGACGCCGGCTCATTTCTGGAAGCAATACGGTGCCAGCAGCAATTCCGATCACGCCGACAGGCAATTGATACAGTCTTTCAGCATATGAAATTGCTGAAACGCCGCCATCTGGCAGGAGAGAAGAAAGAATGGTGTCCGCAAATACAGCAATTTGCGGACTAGCCGAGCCAATAACAGCTGGACCCAGTCTCATGAAGAATTCTCTTACGCGCGGCCAGTGAGGTTTGCGTAGACGTCGCAATATGCCCATTTGATACGCGCCAGGAACGAGCAGGCCTAATTGTAATACGCCTGAAATCGTAATGCCCCAGCTTGCTGCATAACCTGCATTTGGGAAAAGGAAAGCGACAGATAGCGCCGCCATCACACTAAGATTCATTAAGTTTGGCGCGAAGGCCGGCAATGCAAATTTACCACGGGCGTTAAGGGCGCCCATATAAAGCGTAAACAGCGTCATAAAGAGAAGATAGGGAAAGGTGATGCGTGTTAGGTTGACGGCGAGGTCAAATTTATCGGGCCGATCGGATAGGCCTGGCGCAAGCATGGATACAAATTGCGGCGTTAACGCCCAGACGATGAGAAGGAGAATAATTTGAGAGGCGAGTAATAGGCTATAGACTTCTCCGGCAAACTCTTCAGCGGCTTCATTCCCATGTTGTTCAATTAACATCGAGTATGAGGGGACAAAGGCTGCATTAAATGCGCCCTCGCCAAAAATAGAGCGAAAACTATTGGGGAGCCGTTGTGCGATAAAAAAAGCGTCTGAAATCGCGCCTGCGCCCATGATCGACGACTGCATAGCTAAAGACATGAAGCCTGTTAGGCGCGAGAGGAGGGTAAAGCCTCCAACAGATAAGAAATTACGAATCATTTTATCTGTTTAGCAGTAATTCATTGCTGGGAGGTTTCAGAAGAGGGGATTTGGCCGGATGACCGTTTATTTTTCAGGGCGCAAGGCCCCATTTTTACGCAAGAAGAAGCCCTTGTATACAAATTAATCTTTCAGCTGCGATAAGAGATTTCTAGCTCTTAAGAAGAGGGCGTCGCTCGTTGCATAATGCTAAAAAACGCATCCCCTGTTAGCTCATAGGGCTCAATATTATTTATCCGCACGCGACAGCAAAAACGGGAAGAATTAATTAAATTGAGATCAATGAAGGTTTGTTACTTGATCTTGTAGGGCGCTTTTTTTGGTTTGTTTTGAACTATGGGCGCTGAAATCAATTGTTTCACAAACAAGATACAATGGGCGGCCTTTTACTTCATTGAATATGCGCGCGATATATTCGCCAATAACCCCAAGAGAAATCAACTGAATGCCTGAAAAAAAAGCAATCGAAACAATTAGAGAAGGAAAACCTGGCGCGTCTACGCCATAAATCATCGTTCGAATATAATAATAACCTGCCATTGATAGCGCAAATCCAGATACGCCAAGACCAATATAAGTCCATATTTTTAACGGCAGTGAGGAAAAGGACATGAGGCCGTCGAGCGCAAAACGAAACAGTCTTGCAAAGGAAAACTTAGACTGGCCTGTGGCGCGATCAGCGACATCATAATCTATGCCGATCGATTTAAACCCAATCCAAGCATAGAGCCCCTTATTAAACCGCGCACGCTCTCTCATCGTTAAGAGGGCATCAACAGCCTGTCGATCAAGCAGACGATAATCGCCTGCACCGGAGGGAAGAGACACATCGCCAAATTTTTCAACGAGGCGGTAGAACAGGCTTGTTAAAAAAACACGTAGCTTGGGATCTGTTGAGCGGTCAGTTCTTTGACCATAAACATTCTTGTAGCCCAATCGCCATTTTTCTATGAATTTCTCAATTAATTCAGGGGGATGCTGGAGGTCAGAGTCCATGATGACGACAGCGCGTCCTCGTGCGGTGTCAAGCCCGGCTGCAATCGCGACTTCCTTGCCAAAATTTCGTGAAAAAACCAAAGCTCTGAAGTCAGAATGTTCACGGCAAAGCGAGCGGATGTGATCAAGACTTGCATCTTGAGAACCATCGTCGATAAAGATGACCTCGACAAAGAGGTCTAAACTTTCCAGGACGCGACGTAGTCGGTGTGTAAGTGGGCGCAAATTATCCTGTTCGTTGTAAACAGGAACAACGATGGATATATCAGGAACTTTGTCGGTCATGGCGCTTTCGATTATTATATTGAGCCTATGATAAGACAATTTATAAGGGTTTGCTCGGAAAGATCTTAGATATGGTGAAGGAGAATTTTGTCGCTGTTTGTGCCGATGATTTTGGTCTTAGTCATGGCGTTAGTCTCGGTATTTTACAGGCCTTGGCCGCAGGACGTCTCACTGCTGTGTCGGCTCTTACAACTGGCTCCTGCTGGCCCGCTATGGGACGCGAATTACTGCGTCGCGGCGTTGACGCTGATATTGGCCTACATTTTAATTTAACCCTTGGCGCACCCCTGGGGCCCATGCCCAACTTTGCGCCGAAAGGCGTTTTTCCTCCACTTTCCAAAATTCTCAGACTATCTGCGCGTGGGCGTCTCCCTCTCGCGGAAATTCGAGAAGAAACACATCGTCAGCTTGACCGCTTTGAAGCCGTTATGGAACGTTCTCCAGACCATTTTGACGGTCATCAGCATGTTCATGTGGTAGGGGATATTCGTGAAACCATCCTTGACGTCTTAACCGAGCGTGGACTTCAAGGAGAGATATGGCTGCGAGATGTGAG
This sequence comes from Methylocystis sp., assembly GCA_036795145.1. Taxonomy (GTDB): domain Bacteria; phylum Pseudomonadota; class Alphaproteobacteria; order Rhizobiales; family Beijerinckiaceae; genus Methylocystis. Next base: position 6,985 of record DAIRFH010000008.1, read on the forward strand.
CGATACCGTGCCCAGGGTGATCATGCGTAAAACTGCGATAGGAAAAGCGCTGTCGCTTCGCACACTTGCGCGCGGATTTGCCAAAGAGGCGCACCTTCGTGGATTTACTGTCAATGACGGATTTTCAGGCCTGTCAAATTTTGACCCCGCTCAAAATTACGCAGATCATTTTTCTCGTTACCTGCTCGGCCTAGGCGCGCGCCACCTGATCATGTGCCATCCAGGGCATGTGGATGCTGCATTGCTCGCGCTTGATAGCGTTACACAAACAAGAGAGCAGGAGTTAGAATTTTTGATTTCCCCGCATTTTCCAGAATTGCTTCAGCAGAAGGGATTAATGTTGGCGCGATTATCTCAAATGTAGAGCGATCACCACACACTCTAGGTCACAACAACATCAAGACCTACATCGAGAGATGGCGCCGAATGTGTTAATGCGCCTATTGAGATGAGATCGACGCCAGTCTGAGCTATTTGCTCAACAGTGTCGAATGTTACATTGCCGGATGCTTCACTTATAGCGCTGTTACCAATCATTCTGACGGCTTGAGTGAGATCTAATAAACTCATATTATCAAGTAGGATCGCATCAACGCCTGAAACAAGCGCTTCTTCAAGTTGTGAAAGCGTGTCAACCTCAATTTCAATTTTCACGAGATGGCCAATATTCTTTTTTACAGCTTTTAATGCCTCGCTGACTCCGCCTGCAATCGCAATATGATTATCCTTTATTAAAACTGCGTCATCGAGACCAAATCTATGGTTGACGCCGCCGCCACATTTTACAGCGTATTTTTCAAATAGACGAAGTGTCGGAGTCGTTTTGCGCGTGTCACAAATTTTACTTCGCATATGTGCAATTCTTGTCACATATTTTGATGTTTGGGTTGCGATACCAGATAAATGTCCAAGAAAATTGAGCGCCACACGTTCAGCAGTCAGTATAGTTTGTGCTGAACCCTCAATGCGCGCGATGATACTCTTTTCCGAAAGAAGATCTCCGTCATTGATATATTTTTCAAATTTTATTGAGGGATCGATATATTTAAATACATGATTAGCAATATCAACGCCGCAACATATTCCAGACTTTCTGGATGCCAGAACGGCTACCGCCGATATGTTGGGTGAAATGACCGCCTGTGTCGTGATGTCGCCAGCGCGGCCCAGATCCTCATTGAGAGCATTAGCGACGACGGGGTCAATCAAATAAGGCGCAAGCGCGTTTCTCATAATAGAACCTCTTGCATTATCTTAATTGCCTCGCCTTGAGACATCATTGATCGACGTAAATATTTAACATCCTGCGTTGGATAGTCAGAACGATAATGCGCGCCGCGACTTTCTTTTCGCAATAAGGCGGATGCAGTTATAAGCAGCGCTGTCATCAATCTATTTTTTACCTCAATAGACTGGGTCGCGCCGTTGAATTTATTAATGTCTCGCATCATTGAGACTAAACCTGATGCCTCGCGAATAACGCCAACATTTTTTGTCATTTTATCGCGTAAATTTTCGATAATTTCCTGATCGACATGAGTGATTATGTCCTTGTCGGCGACATATTGTGGTTTCTGCATATTTTGGGGTAGTTCTTTTTTTAAAATGTCTGAGGCGACACGATCACTAAACACTAAAGCCTCAAGTAATGAATTAGACGCCAATCGATTGGCGCCATGAACGCCTGTAGAAGCAACCTCACCGACAGCCCATAAACCTTTTAGCGTTGTCTGACCGTTGCTATCTGTCCATACGCCACCCATGTGATAATGCGCAGCAGGCGCTATGGGAATAGGGGCGTTCTCTGGATTAATGCTTGCCTGCATACAGCTTGCAAAGACTGTTGGAAAACGATGACGAAAATCAGAAATAAGACGACAATCTAGAAAGGCGTCGTAACCTTCTGCGATATGTGCAAAAATTGCTCGAGAAACAATATCGCGTGGGGCGAGCTCTGCTTTTTGATGAACAGATTTGAGAAAACGATCGCCAAATTGATCGATGATTGTAGCGCCTTCTCCTCTGAGAGATTCTGTTGCTAAAGGGGCAGGATCCCTATGAATATTGATAGCCGTTGGATGAAATTGAACAAACTCAGCATCAGCAATAATTGCGCCTGCGCGCGCCGCCATTGCGACGCCATTTCCACATGCATCTGTTGGGTTTGTTGTGACACGATAAAGATGGCCAATGCCGCCTGTTGCCAGCACGAGCGCTGAGCATGGAATATCGACTACAGCTCCAGCAGTATTACGACCGCGTATGCCAGTAATTTCACCATTGAAGGTCAGAATATCTTGAGCGGTAAAATCCTCAATAGTTTGAATGGAAGGCGTCGATAATATTTGCTTTTTTAGCGTTTCCATCACGGCTTTTCCCGCGCCGTCTCCTTTAACACGAATGATCCGTCGATAACTATGCGCCGCCTCTTGGGAGGGAGATAGACGACCATCGTCATGTCTATCAAATGGCGCGCCCATTGTGATTAATGTATCAATTTGTTTGCGTGCGTCACGCGTCATCGTTAAAGCAATGTCGGGGTCAACCAAACCTGCGCCTGCGGCGATTGTGTCTGCTGTATGTTTTTCGGGACTGTCATTCTCTTCAACTGCAGCGGCAATTCCGCCTTGAGCCCAATAGGATGCGCCGCTTGCTCCTATATTCCCAGGGGCAAGAATGGCGACTGGATGTGGCGCGAGTTTGAGCGCACAAAATACGCCTGCAAGCCCCCCGCCAATAATTAAAATTGGAGGCAGGGTTTTATCCATGACTTAGACAATAAATATGATTTATATGAGCGTTTTTTTTGATGAAACCAAGAGGCAGATAACTATGAAGAGTTTTATCAAAATATAATGTCTGGATCTTATTTTTCGTAATGAATGATGAGCTTAATTGCACTTTATCGTCAGTTTTTGTGACGCAATTTTCTAACAATAAGGTCATCGATAGAATCTTTTTTGGACCGAAAAATGAGTGATCAGGCGATCATTACCCCAGATCAATCATACGCTGAACGCTTTTTCTAGCTTTAGCCGCTACCGCGGAATCGATTGTAACTTCGTCTCGCATATAGATGAGGCTATCAAGTATTTTCGGTAGTGTTATTTGTTTCATATGCGGACAGAAATTACATGGACGGACAAATTCCGTTCCACTTGTTTCGGCGGCAACATTATCCGCCATGGAGCATTCCGTAACCAACAGGACCCGTTTGGGTTTGTTTTCTCTAACGTAATCTATCATTGCCGCGGTTGATCCGGCGAAGTCAGATACCTCAACTACTTCACGTGGGCATTCTGGGTGAGCGATGATTGTAAGCCCTGGCATAGTGTCCCGGTAAGCGTTTATTTCATCAGCTGTAAAACGCTCATGCACTTCACAGGCTCCGTGCCAGGCAATGATCTTGACGTTAGTCTGTGCGGCTACGTTTTCCGCCAGATACCGATCAGGCAGCATGATGACGCGATCGCTCTGAAGGCTTTCGACGACTCTTAGAGCATTGGAAGACGTGCAGCAGATATCAACTTCCGCTTTGACTTCGGCAGAAGTGTTGACATATGCAACGATTGGAACGCCAGGGTATTTTTGTCTTAATAGCCGAACGTCTGAGCCCGTTATAGATGCGGCAAGAGAGCATCCTGCATCCATATCGGGCATAAGGACAATCTTGCTGGGATTAAGAATTTTGGACGTTTCCGCCATGAAATGGACGCCGCCTTGAACAATGACATCTGCGTCAGAATTAACGGCAAGTTTTGCAAGCTGAAGACTGTCCCCGACATAGTCCGCGACACAATGAAATATTTCAGGAGTTTGGTAATTATGCGCGAGAATAACGGCATGACGTATTTTTTTTAGTTCATTGATCGCTTTAATATAAGGGGCCATGACCGGCCATTCTGCGGCTGGGATCACCTTGGATACTTTTTGATATAGATGACGCGTTGCGGCTTCTACCTCTGGCGTCCAAGACAGATCAGGTCGGGGTATATGAGGATAGCGCGCGTTTCGTGCTTTGAGGACGGATAAACTCGCATCGACAGCTTCCGCTCCGCGTCTAAAATCTTCAACGCCGTCGAAACTCATCACATCACCTTACGGACATTATGCTCAACATGAGCATAAGTGGGTTAATTAAAATCTCCGCGGCGGACATTCCGCCCGGAGGCATCTAACCTACTAGAATACGCGAGTATTTTTTTTTCGCAACTCCTGTCACCAATTGGACATATGAGAACTTCGCGCCAGTTATTCAAGCAAGAAAGCTCCCAGCTCGCATGTTAATCCAAAGCTGCTATAGAACCCTCCGCCCCAACGACGACAGAGTTTAAGAATGTTTGCTCATCGCCACCTATTAGGCATTGAAGGCCTTACACGGCCAGATATTGAATCTCTTTTGGGTCTTGCTGAACAGGCTATTGAAGTCTCACGCCGCGCTGACAAAAAACAACCAAGTTTACGCGGCCGAACTCAAATTAATATTTTCTATGAACCATCGACAAGAACCCAAGCTTCCTTTGAGATTGCAGGCAAGAGACTTGGCGCTGATGTGATGAATATGTCTGTTGCGCGCTCCTCTGAAACTAAGGGTGAGACGCTCATCGACACAGCCATAACGCTGAACGCGATGCGTCCAGATATTATCGTCGTGCGTCATGCTCAGGCTGGCGCTGCTCATCTCTTGGCCAAGAAAGTTGATTGTTCCGTTGTCAATGCTGGGGATGGCGCCCATGAGCATCCAACTCAAGCGTTACTCGACGCCCTCACCATCCAGCGCAATAAGGGCAGGATCGAAGGCCTCACTGTAGCCATTTGCGGGGATATTCTCCATTCTCGGGTCGCGCGATCAAACATACTTTTGCTTTCTGCCCTTGGCGCAAGCGTACGGGTTATCGGTCCCTCAACGCTTGCGCCAGACAGCCTACGCGGACTTGGCGTGCAGGTGTTCCATACTATGCGCCAGGGACTTGAAGACGTTGATGTCGTTATGATGCTTCGACTTCAAAAAGAACGCATGTCTGGATCGGCAATTCCAAGCGCAAGAGAATATTTTCATTTTTTCGGCTTAGACGAAGAAAAACTCGGTTATGCGAAACCAGATGCGCTAGTTATGCATCCAGGTCCGATGAACCGTGGTGTAGAAATTGAGTCAAGCGTTGCTGACGGCGCGCGCTCCTTAATACGTGAACAGGTCGAGATGGGCGTTGCAGTCCGTATGGCTGTTCTAGAATCTTTGATCCAGAATACGCCCAGTTGTTAATCTATGCGGTTATTGCCGCCTTTGTTAGGGGATGCAGCACATGTTAAAATTGATACGGTTTATTGGTCTTGTCTCCCAATCCATATTTATTCAATTTATCCATTTTTTTGGCTTATGCGCTTTTGTCGTCTCTATGGCTATGGGATATTTTCGATTGCCGTCTTGGTGCGTGCCAATTGCGGCCGTTATTTTTGGCGTTGTTGCCGATAAATATATTGATGAAAGTTCCGTTTCAGTTCTTCTTGAAAAAGCCGCCTCTGCCAATCAACGCGGTGGGTTCCTGATCGTCGTTTATTTTATTATCACCGCTGTAGGATATGTCACTGGGGCCTATGGCCGTCATTATTTAAAAAATAAAAAGTGACATAAAATGCAACAATGATACGACTGTCTGGCGGCGAGAGATGCCGCCAGAATACCGTCATCGTCTCATCTACAAACCGTCAAACAGAGCTGTAGAGAGATAACGCTCTGCAAATGATGGAATAATTAAAACAATATTTTTATCACGCGCTTCAGGTCTTGCAGCGATCTCCAGCGCTGCGGCAACCGCTGCGCCAGACGAAATTCCCCCTGGAACGCCCTCCACGCGCGCGAGCATTCTTGCCATATCAATGGCCGTTTGATTGCCAATAGTTATGATCTCATCAATGACGTCACGATCCAATACAGGGGGAACAAAGCCAGCGCCGATGCCTTGAATTTTATGTGGACCTGGCGGTCGCCCAGACAATACGGCTGAATCTTCTGGTTCAACCGCGACAATTCTTAGATCCGGCTTGCGTTGTTTGAGCACCGTTCCAACGCCCGTAATTGTTCCGCCAGTGCCGACGCCTGACACAAAGTAATCAATTGCGCCATTTGTGTCGTTCCAGATTTCTTCTGCAGTGGTGAGACGATGAATCTCAGGATTTGCCTTATTTTCAAATTGCTGTGGAACAACAGCGCCCGGCGTTTCCTCAGCGAGCTCGCTGGCTTTTGTGAGAGCGCCCTTCATGCCTTGCGCCGCAGGCGTTAAAACTAACTCTGCCCCCAAGAGCGCTAGCATTTTGCGCCTTTCTAATGACATTGACTCTGGCATTACCAGTATAAGTCGATAACCGCGCGCAGCAGCAACAAAAGCTAGTGCGATGCCTGTATTGCCAGAAGTCGGTTCGATGAGCACCGTTTGACCAGGTATAATCCGACCGCTCTTTTCTAGTGTCTCAATCATATTGACGCCAATACGATCTTTGACGCTGGCAATTGGATTAAAAAATTCTAACTTGGCGAGGAGTGTTCCCTTGACGCCCATGCGTTTTGTTAATCGGTCAAGTTTTACAATGGGCGTATCGCCAATCGTTTGGGTTATTGACTCGTAAATGCGCCCACGACCTGGTTTTGCTGGAGCCGTAAAAAAATTATCCTCACTCATAAGGCGCTCTCCTAATTTTGAATATATTATAACGTCAATTTGATGCCCACTAAAGCCATCATTGTGGCAAGAACCGGCCTTAGATATTGGTCTGGCACCCGCGCGGCAACCCAGCTGCCAAGAGCAATTCCTGGCAAGGATCCAATCAGTAGCGATAAAAGGAGAGTCCAGTTAACACCCCCCATCAACCAATGACCGCAACCCGCAACAAATGTCAGGGGCACTGCATGGGCAATATCTGACCCAACAAGTTTCACAGTTGGGAGACGCGGATAGAGGGATAAGAGTACTGTCATACCAATGGCGCCGGCCCCGACAGAGGAGATTGAAACTAAAACGCCAACGAAAACGCCTAATAAAATTGTCAGCAGATCTATTTGTCTTGACGTTAAGTTATCTGTTTGTCGAACTGCAAAATTAATAAACCATTTGCGACAGAAAATAGAGGCGGAGGTTAGCAGCAGCGCAACGCCCAGCGCTGAAGAAATAAGACCGTTTGCGTGATGTGCGTTTGAATTTCCCACATAGGACAAAGCGCTCAACACTGCAATTGTCGCCGGCACGCTTCCATAGGCAAGTAAACGCGTAATTTTCCAGTCAACAGAACCGTTTAATGCATGAATTAATGTGCCATTTGCTTTCGTGATTGCCGCATAAAGCAAGTCAGTTCCAACCGCTGTTGCGGGTGCGATGCCGAATACAAGGACAAGGAGTGGCGTCATCAACGAACCGCCGCCAACGCCTGTGAAACCAACGAGGGCGCCGACAACAAAACCTGATGCCGAGTAAAGTGGGTTGATGGCAGACATAAACGCGCTAACGCTCGACATTTAAAACCTCAAGAAATTAAGAACGCAGCTTGGATATTCTTAATGCGACTGCCTTGCCGTCATCGCCAATGGCTCATTTCATCCATTAATAAAGATCTTATGATGAGACAAAAGCTTTCTTATACTGAAAAGTCATTTACTTTCAATGCTATATCCATGTTTGGCGCTTATTAATTTAGTTTTTTGATGAATTTTGTAATGCTCGGCTGGAGCGTATAAAAAATGTCTTGATTCTGTTATGTTTTTCCTGCTCGTAAGGATCTAGCCACAATGCTTACAAAAAAAGCAAAATATGGCCTTAAGGCGATGGTCTATTTGGCAGGCGTTAATCCTGGTCAGCCTGCCTTAATCAAAGATATCGCTCAATCCTGTCAGATCCCTAAAAAATTTCTCGATGCTATTTTAAGTGAATTACGTAACGCTGGTTTTGTTCATTCAAAAAAAGGGAAAGGCGGCGGTTATATGCTCGCACGACCCGCCAATGAGATCTTCATTGGCAATATTGTTCGCGCCCTAGATGGTCCATTAGCGCCTGTTCAATGCGCGAGCCGCACAATCTATCGCCGCTGTGACGACTGTATCGATGAGCAACATTGCGCCGTCCGCCTTGTCATGATCGAAGCAAGAGACGCCATCGCACAAGTTCTAGATCATACATCATTGGAAAAAATGCGTCTGCTTGGTCTAAGTGGCGTCTAGACCCTTAACTCATAATATATTGATTGCGCTGGTAGACATCCGTGATCTGGATATTTATAAAACGCCTCAACTGCAATAAACCAAATTTTAAATGAGAAGGCCGGCTTTAATCCAGTCGGAAAGCCTATGTCCAACTTAGCGGTTTCTTCTGCATCGAATGAAAAGGGCCAGATTGCTTCTAACGCCCAATTGCGGAACCGTATGGTGGACCGTCAGTTGCGCCCCTTTGATGTCACCGATACGCCTTTGATAGACAGTTTTCTGGCCGTGCCGCGAGAGTTCTTTATTCCAGATAGCCAAGCAGATTTGGCCTACTCAGATTTGGCAATCAAACTTTCCAACATCAATGGCCCGTCAAGAACATTGCTGCCACCGCTTATCCTGGCGCGCATGATCCAGTCTGCTGCCCCAAGACTGGGCCAGCGTGCTTTAACAATTGGTGGCGGCGGATATTCGGCCGCCATTCTTTCTAGCTTGGTTTCAGAAGTTGTTATCGTCGAAAATAATCAACAATTTGCCAAGTTAACAGCTGAGGGCATTGAGCTTTTAGGGCTCAAAAATATTCATATTGAGCATGCGCCCTTATCCCGCGGCGCACCGAGCCTTGCCCCCTTTGACATCATTTTAATTGAAGGAGCGATAGAAGGCGGGCTGGAAGATATTTTAACTCAATTAGAGCCGACGGGCCGTCTCATTACCATCGCCACGCCAGAGACAGGCGCTGGCAAACAACTCCTTAGTTTTAGTCGGGAAGCGCGCGACTTAACTGGCGGCATAACAATTTTAAGCGTCAATGCGCCAGTGCTAGAAGGCTTTGAAAAACAACAAGATTTTATATTTTAGACCAGAATTAAGACTAAGACGCCATCCTATAAGTCAAGTCTGCCCTGTTCAAAACGGACATGAATCTCGCGCGACCGCCATCAGTTCGCCATGCGCTTCCCCCAATGTTTGAAGTTAAAGACGAGCAGACCGCTGCGTCCGTATAACAGCCAAAGAGGTGCAAAATGGTGCGGGGGGGGAGGGCGCGACGACGTGTCTTTCGACGCACTTCTTTGGTTCGTGTTCTGTTGATCACCCTCATGAGCTGCCCAAGTGGAGGCCATGCATTTGCAGAAAGCCTACAGTCCGCTCTGGCTCATGCCTATTATAATAATCCAGACCTTAATCAGAGCCGGTCAAAAGTACGCGCCCAGGATGAGGAGGCCCCTAAAGCATTAGCTGGGATGCGACCAAAAGCTTCCATAGGCGCTAATGTCGGGGGCTTATATGGCAACATAAATCTCCCTTTTGGTCAAAGCGGGCCGCCTGGTAGTGGAAACGGCAACAAAAATGGCTTTGGCGAAAGCTATGTTGGCAAGCCAAGAGGGGCGACTTTTAATGTGTCGCAAACGCTCTTCGATGGCGGCGCAACAACAAACAATGTTCGCCGAGCAGAGTCTGGCGTATTTGCGGCACGCGCCTCTATGCGCTTGACCGAGCAGACAATCCTTCAAAATGGCGCCACAGCCTATATGAATGTCTTAAGAGAGACAGCGATCGTTAATTTACGAAAAAATAATATCAGCGTTCTTGAGCAACAATTAAAACTAACAGAAGATAGATTCACTGTTGGAGAAGTCACCCGAACTGACGTCGCTCAGGCTCAAAGTTCTCTTGCTCAAGCAAAGACAGAATTTTACACAGCGCAAGCTCAATTAAAAAATAGCATTGCATCATATCGTCAGATTATTGGTAATGATCCTGATAAATTAGAACCTGGCCAGTCTCTAGAACCATATCTTCCCAAATCAGTTAATGACGCCATTGAAGTTGCTATTGTCGAGCATCCAGGCGTTGTTGCAGCCATACATCAAGTTGATGCTGCTGAAATGGCGGTTAAAGTTGCAGAAGCTGCGCTTGCGCCAAATTTTTCTATCAATGCGCAGGTCGCAAATAATTATGACAATTTTAATGGTTTGCCAGGATCTCGTGCTTTTTTAGCAGGCACAAGCGCACAATTAAATATTCCTCTCTATCAAGGTGGATCCGAATACGCCTCTATTCGTCAGGCAAAAGAACAACTTGGTCAAGCACAACTCAATATGGATCTCCAGCGCGATAGTGTTCGAGCCAGTGTTGTCTCAAGTTTTGGGCTTTTGGATACAGCTAAAGCGTCTATTATTTCCAGCTTGGCTGCCGTCAAAGCAGCTGAAATCGCATTAGCAGGCACCAGAGCTGAAGCGAAAGTGGGACAACGCACAACACTTGACGTTTTAAATGCTCAACAAGCGTTACTAAATGCGCGCGTGGCGCTAGTTTCCGCTCAACGTGATCGTGTCGTTGCATCTTATGCCGCATTAGGCTCTATTGGACGTTTATCTGCGCATATCATCAATTTAGATGTATTATTATATGACGCAGATACGCATTATAATCAGGTCAAATCAAAATGGATTGGTATTGATACGCCAGGAGGTAAATAAAAGCGTAAATGATCCACCTAAATTTTATTCATGCGAGTATCTTAAGAATTTATCTAACTCTAGAGCGTCAATGACTATTTGGACTAGTGAGCAAGATAATGCTCTTAAGCAGGTAGCCGCTTGGTTGAAAACCCCAAAGAGCGCGCAAATATTCAGACTCTTTGGCTTTGCTGGAACAGGAAAATCTACCCTTGCGCGTTACCTAGCAGAAAATGTCGATGGCTTTGTCGCCTTCGCCGCCTTCACGGGTAAAGCCGCCCTTGTGATGCGTTCTAAGGGCTGTAAAGACGCAAGAACAATTCATAGTCTTATTTATCGCCCTACAGATTCAGAATCTGAGGATCCTACATTTATTCTTAATGATGACAGTGATGTTGTTCATGCTAAACTCATTGTCATAGATGAATGCTCTATGGTTGATGAAACACTTGGAAACGACCTTCTCTCTTTTGGAAAAAAGATACTTGTTTTGGGCGATCCAGCGCAGTTGCCGCCAATAAGCGGCGGTGGATTTTTTACGAATGCAGATCCAGACGTCATGCTGGAGCAAGTCCATCGACAAGCATGTGATGATCCAATTATTAAACTTTCAATGACCATTCGAGAAGGTAAGAAAATTGCTTTAGGAGATTATGGTTCGACGCGCGTCGTTAGACGACAATCTCTAGACCCATCATGGGTAACCTCAGCAGATCAAGTTTTGGTTGGATTAAATAAAACACGGCGCGCTTATAACCATAGACTTCGCCAATTAAGAGGTTTTTCTGGCGATATGCCTCAGTCTGGTGAAAAGCTAGTCTGCCTGCGTAATAATCGTAAAAAAGGTTTGCTCAATGGCGCCCTTTTTACCGTTAAAAGCGTGGGACAACAACGTAAAGGCAAAATAAGATTGTTAGTCTGCCCAGAAGATGACGCCGGCGCTAGAGCTCAACGTGTTGCTATGGTCCCCGAGTTCTTTATCAATAATGAATCTGAAATCCCCTATAGCATGCGCAAAGACTCAGACGAGTTTGATTATGGTTATGCGTTGACCGTTCATAAAGCCCAAGGATCTCAATGGGACAATGTGACGCTTTTTGATGAATCTTTTGCATTTCGAGAAAATAGCTTACGCTGGCTCTATACAGGCGTCACACGCGCTGCAAAAAGTCTCACCCTTGTCCAGTAATTCTTATCGGACGTCTCGCCATGGATAAGACTAAGCCAATATCAATTCAGATGCGCCGATTAAGCGACGAGTTTGTTTATCATTTTTATCCAACGCATGAAGTCGACGGTTATATGCAATATAGACGGTTAGATAAGAATATTATCATAAAAAGACATATGGATTATGGTTGGGTCGTTTGGGACGATGATGACAATATGCTTATGGCCCGTCCCTGGCATATCGATAAATCTACCCAGTCAACACAACCGCCTCAATGCGAATGGGTGAGTAAAAAAGGTAATAATTCATTCGTCTATATGCTTACCTATAGCGTTTAAATTTCGTCGTCATCAAATTATCGACCCCAAGAGTCGATTGCTTCAGCAAATATTCTATCGCCGCTTGCGCCCTTCTCCATATTAATTGTCGCAATGCGTCCATCGTTAAATTGAAAGGGTAGATCAATAATTGCTTGAGAGCGTAATAGCGCGACATTACGGGCTTCCCGATCGCCGCGCATCATACCGATCAGGAAGTAATTCTCGCTTATTGGCACAGGAATGCCGACAATTTTTTCACCTGCTTGCGCATCAGGACGGCGCAGCTGCAGGGGACCAATGGCCTTAACGCCGCCAAGCGGGGCGTCAGCGCCAACAATGAATGAAATATTTATTGTGTGGGAAGCAGATAAGGTCGGATCAGTGTTTTTACGTATGAGCAGAGACAATTTCATTTTTGCTTCTGGCACATCAACATCACCGCGTATCGCTTGGCTGACAGCCTCGCCAGGGGCGCCGCTGACAGTGTCCAACCGCCACATGACGCTGGCGTTGTAGATCCGATCCACCTTATCAGGTTCTTTGAGTGACCCGACCCACATTTCAGCTTTTTGCGCGACAGGAACATTAGAGGCGCTCCTACTGGTCGCCCCACCTTCAATCCTATCACCCAATTTGCCGAACTCTCCAGCTGCGCCTTCCGTTTCACGTTTTTGTATATTTAAACCAGCTTGATCCTCAGGCCCCTCATGAAATTTCCACGCCAGGAAAAGCACCACTATAATTAAGGATATAAGTACGCCGATGACCGCTGAAACTTGTTGAGACGTGCGATGGGCTCTTGGGGGTAATCTGGCGGGAGCTGCAGGCCTTTGAACCTCTTTAATGCCGGCGTCTTCGAGACCGTGTTCCTCTGAGGCATTTTGTGGCTTTAATGGTTCAAACTGCTGTGCGCGTGGTCGGATTATAAGATTTTGCGCCCCAGTAAATTGTTTCCGCGTGGTCTTGGAGACCTGATCTTTCAGGCGGGCGAGGGCAGGCCTAAGTCCAGCATATTTTTGATTGTCATCAATATTTTTAGCTGCCCGGACCGGTGGCGGCGGCGGCGCAGTTTTCGGGCGGGGTGGCGCGTTGCGTTCGGCCTCTAATTTTAGGATTGCGCCCTCAAGCGCCTGTTGCTCTCTTTTAATATCAGTTTCTGGAATGGGTGGGTGTATGGAGGTTAGTTGTTTGACAAGCGCCGATCTCGCACGGTCATAGACTGCTTGACGCGCGCCTTTATCAGATTCAGGCAGAGCCAATACTGCTCGAGAAAGTAATGAATAATAGTCCGCCATGATGGGTTAAGAGCATTTCCCGTAAGAAGCGTCAATCCTAAGGATAAACGCCTTTAAGAACGAGCTCTCTCGACGAGGGCCGTCTTAGTAGTTTATCTTTCTTCAGAAGCCTTAGAAAGGGCCGCTATGAGACGTGGGATCTGGATTTTTTGTCTGACTGTTTTGTTATCATGCGCAGGCTTTTCTTTATGCACGCCTGCCGGGGCTATAAGCATGGACAAAAGCTCTTCACTTCGCGACATGTGTGAGACTTCTATCGGCCCAGATCCATTATCAATTGTCGCCTACATGCCAGATCGATCCCGTGACCGATTCTGTGACGACTTTCCCTCTACCGGTCGAATTATTTTCACCTTTGATTTGATCGCTGCAAGACTGCGTGATTTACCAATCGAGATTAAAATCGTTCGGGAAAAGGATAAGCCGCTAGATGATGCAGAAATTTTAGCTGCTGATGTGCTAACACATAAGGAGCCGATGATTTATAAAGGTGGCGTTATAACGGTTGAGCATGATTTTAACGAGCCAGGTAATTTTGCTGCTTTTATAACAGTGTCTGAACCCTCAGGCTGGCAGCGCACATCGCGCTTTTCTTTCCGTGTTGGCAGCGTTTTTATGTATTATTTACCAGCGATGCTTGCTGCTATTTTTCTTGCAGGGTTAATTTATGCATATTTAATCCATACCGAAAAATAATGTTTTCTAGTGATCTTTGCTCTTAACGTCCATATTAATTAACTCTCCAATATTGCAGATCCTTGAATAATAAATTTAACAATAATATTTGTTTTAGCTTTCTATTTAGGGTTCGAGGACAGAGTCCCAGTATAAATAATCCATCCAGCTTTCATGAAGATAATTGGGAGGAAATAGACGTCCATTACGATGGAGGTCCGAAACGCTTGGCTGATAGGGCGCCTGTGCAGGCGTCATATGCGCTTCATGCGGCAATCTGTTACCCTTACGTAAATTACACTGAGAGCAGGCGGCAACAACGTTATCCCAGGTTGTTGCGCCGCCTTTTGAACGCGGAATGACATGATCAAATGTCAATTCTTCTTTAACGCCGCAATATTGGCAGCTGAAGCGATCTCTTAAAAAAACATTAAATCTTGTAAAAGCTGGGTGTCGCGTTGGATGAACATATTCTTTTAAAGAAACGACCGATGGGATACGAATTTCGAAACTTGGGCTTTTAACAGTTTTCTCATATTGCGAGACAATATTAACACGATCTAGAAACACCGCTTTAATGGCATCCTGCCACCCCCAAAGAGAAAGTGGATAGTAGCTAAGGGGGCGAAAGTCTGCATTAAGAACGAGGGCAGGGCATGCTTGTGGCGAAACAGCTTGATGACGTAAATAAAGAGTCACGGTGTCAGCCTCTCATGGTTCGAGAAGTACTGTGAACCGCGCCAAGGTCCACACGCCTCTTGCGACTAGCCTTTATGTTAATAGTACTGTGACATAGTTGTGAAGGCTCAATGAGGAAATACCGGCGCCTCCCGAGCGATCTCAAGCGCCGCTAATGCGTCAGCTAGGTTTTTATCCAGAAAATCTGGATCGCTGGGACATCCTTTCTCAATCCAGGTTTCTCTGAGGATTTTGAGTAATTTGCCCATTTTGGGGCCTGGCGCGACGCCTCTGGCCGCGAGATCTCCCCCGCTGATTTGAAAAAACGGGATCGGCATTGTCTTGATGTCTTTAATGGCCTCCAGACATTGCGAATCATTTTCGGGTTGAGATCCTTCGGCGAGGCAAAGCATGAGCGCGTCGTGAACCATTTTTGGAGAGGAGCATAGGATTAGCCTCAGAAGATCCTCTTTAGACGGGGGGATCTTTTTCCCATTCATTTGGATCAGAACACGGGCCATTCCAAAAAGATGATCATACTCCTTATTTGACAGGCGCAAGCGACGTCTTAATCTCTCTGCGTCTTCTTCTATTTTTAATGTATAGGCAGCGAGCCCTAAAACTGGATCAGGCTGTTCATTCAAAGTTTTTTGTATGACATTCAATCGCGATAATCTTAATGGATAGCTCGCGCCCAAAATGGTGCTTGTTATGCCGCTTTCTGACATTATTCTTAGTATTTCGGACGAACGCCGACTAACCAGTAATTTAAAAAGTTCTGATTTAACCCGCTCATGAGACAGTTGACTGAGGGCGTGTCTAGAGAGAATGCAATAATGAAGTCCATTACGATCAGGAAGTCCTTCGCCATATGTGGCGGTAAATCTAAAGAAACGCAGTATTCTTAAATAATCTTCTTTAATCCGAATTTCTGGTTCGCCTATAAATCTCACGCGTTTAGCGTTCAGATCTGACATTCCGCCAGTATAATCATACAGGCGACCATCCTCAGACAGCGATAATGCATTTATTGTAAAATCACGTCTTTGCGCATCTTCCTCGAAGGATTGACCAAATTCAACTTTTGCGTAACGCCCATCTGTTTCCAGATCTTTTCTAAGGGTGGTGACTTCAAATGGCGTTCCATCTACGATCACTGTAACAGTACCATGCGAGAGGCCGGTTGGGATTACTTTTAAGCCTGCATTGATCGCCGTTGTCATGACGACTTCAGGCCGTGCTATTGTCGCGAGATCAATCTCAGAAGGCGAAACGCCGCTGAGCGCGTCACGAACCGCTCCGCCGACTACTCTTGTCTCACAATTTGTGTCGGCGAGGATCCTAAAAATCGCCTTTAGTTTTGGATTGTTCAGGAGCGCGTTAACAACATCCATTTTTTGAACCTGGTAAAAAAGATAGTGGACTATATCATGATTTAACAATCAACCTGGAAATAATTTTACGCCGACGATAATTAACCTTCTTATGGCGGTTTGATTCCCCAAAATATTTACAAGGGTTAGCCGTTGCGCCATTGCGCAGCATAACTGCAGAAAAATAGATAAACTGATCGTAAAAAAGGGATTTTTTTATTTGATCATAACGATCTCTTCATACTTTAAAAAGCTCTGTGTTAAGCTATATTACGAGATTATGGGAAAATACTAACATGCATCCTGATAGCGAAGCGTCGAAATTAGATAGAGATGATTTAAATAGCCTCATTGATCAGGCTATTTCGGATATTGCTGAGGTTAGAAGCGCGATTTCAGAAGTCATTATCGGTCAAGATAGTGTTGTTGAACAAAGCCTCATTACTCTTTTTGCCGGAGGACACGGTTTAATCGTCGGCTTGCCTGGACTGGCGAAAACAAAACTCGTTGAAACTCTGGGTATAACATTAGGGCTAGCCCAACGTCGTATCCAATTTACGCCAGATCTCTTACCCTTGGATATTATTGGAACTGAAGTCCTGGAGGAGCAACCAACTGGCGCTCGAACGTTTAGATTTATTAAAGGTCCTATCTTTGGTCAGTTAATCATGGCTGACGAGATCAACCGCGCGTCGCCACGTACCCAATCAGCTCTTTTGCAGGCGATGCAAGAACATCACGTGACAGTATCAGGATCTCATTACGATCTACCAAAACCATTTCACGTCTTTGCTACTCAAAATCCATTAGAGCAGGAGGGCACTTATCCGCTTCCTGAAGCTCAATTGGACCGTTTTCTCATGCAAATAAATGTAGATTTCCCAGATAGAGAAAGTGAACGTCAAATTTTACTGACGACTACTGGCGCTACTCTGAAAAAGCCGCGTCCAGCATTAACGCAAAATCGCTTTCAGGAGATCCAGGCGCTTGTCCGCAATATGCCCGTTGGAGACAATATTATTGAAACAATCATAGATCTTGTCAGGTCTGCGCGACCATCGACAACGTCAAAAGGAGATGACAACAAAATTGCCTGGGGTCCGGGTCCAAGGGCCTCTCAGGCATTTATGCTCGCAACACGGGCGCGGGCGCTCTATCATGGGCGTTTGTCGCCGACGAAAGACGATATTTTTGCTTTAGCGCATCCAATAATGCGGCATCGTATCGAGCTTACCTTTTCAGCTCGACATGAATCATCAGTGGAAAGTCTTTTAACGCAGCTACTCCAGAAAATGAGTTGAAATAATGGCTGTGCAAAGAGTTACAACTCGTCGGCATTTTGTGGAGGATTATAAGCGATCTCAGCTTAGCTTAACCGATGATCTATCTTTGTATTTATCACAGTTAATTGGACGTGCGAAATCTGTAGCGTCAAATATTTTTGAAGGCCTTCACAAACGTCCAAAGGCAGGAATGGGAGATGTCTTCTGGCAATATCGCCTATATAGCGCTGGAGATGATCCAAATAGGATCGATTGGAAAAGATCTGGACGCGCTGACCAAATATATATTCGTGAACTGCAATTACAGTCACCACGTAACTATTATCTCTGGATTGATTGTGCACCGTCTATGGCGTTTTCATCCAGTCTAGCAGAGCAAGATAAGCTTTCACGCGCTATCATGCTCGCGTTGATACTTGCTGAAATTCTTGTCCGGGGCGGCGATCGGGTTGCTCTCATTGGCGTTATGAAACCAACGCAAAACCGTCAGATCATGGATCATTTATGCTATCATATATATGAACAAATAATCGAAAAAAAATCTAATCCGCTGAGTGCTGAAAATCTCATCTCTAAATCGCATGTCATTTTATTATCTGATTTTTTATCTGACACAACCGATCTACAATCAACACTATTGACTTGTTCAAAACAAAACTGTGGTGGTCAAGTGATTATGATTTCTGATCCTTGTGAATATAAATTGCCATTTAATGAAGAATCTCTCTTTGTCGCAACGACGGAAGATAGCGATTATTATGCCGGTAATCCGCAAAGCTTACAAACTGAGTATCAGAATGAATACTCAAAATATTGCCAGCAAATTAAATATGCTGCGCAAAGCGCATCATTTTCTTATTTATATCATTCAACTGATCAGCCCATATCGCGCGCTATCAATAAAATTATTGATCACTTATATGATTAACGGTCGCTTGTGATGCATTTATCATTTTACCATCCTTTATATTTAATTTCGCTACTATTATTGCCCTTTATATATTTCCTAATAAAATTGACGCCGCCACCACCTCGTGTGATTTTATTTCCGCCAATCAATATTTTAAAAAAATTAGTTCCAGCAGAAAAAACGCCAAAAAATAGTCCGTTATTGTTATTAATTGTTAGATTGCTTCTAGGAGGCGCAATTATTACAGCATTAGCTGGTCCCTACTATCAAATATCAGATAAAGTCATTATTAATAATCAGCCCTTGCTCATTGTGGTAGATGATTCATGGTCATCAGCTCAAGATTGGGATCAACGCAAAAATTTTATCCAAAATCTTATACATGAGGCTGAATTACAGAGTGTGCCCACATATATTTACGCTGCTTCAGATAATAATATTTCTCAGTTTATTGATTATGCTACGACTCGCAATAAAATAAAAATATTAAACCCAAAACCATATGTCCCTAATTATTCAGAGGCGATCAATATAATTAGGGAATTTACTAAGAGTCACGAAAATTGTCATATTGTCTGGCTTGCGCCTGCCTTAGCGCACCCAGATGCTGGGGAATTCATCACAAGCTTGGAATCAGATAAGAAAAAAACACCAAATATATCTATATATGCCAATCATAATGATGTTAAAATCCTCAGAAATCCTATCAATCAAAAAGAAGCTATTCATATTGACATAGAAAATTATAATCAAAGTCTCAATAGCCCAATTGAGATTATTGCAAGTGATTTTTATGGGAATACGCTGTTTCAGCAGCATTTTGATCAGAAGTTTCAGGTAAAAGATAAAATAATCATCAAAGCGCCGCTAGAGCTCAGGAATAAAGTATCTCATCTCAGAATTAATAATCAACATACTGCTGGCTCTGTAGCGCTCCTTGATGATCGCTCAAGAAGACCGCGCATTGGCATATTCGCGCAGTCTAAAGATAACTCAACTCAGCCGTTACTCTCTGCTTATTACTTTTTATCAAAAGCGCTTAATCCATTCACAGATATTGTTATCCCCAATTCGGGTTCAATAACGCCAATCGATGATCTTTTATCACAGAATATTACAACGCTCATACTGTCAGATGTTGGTCTTTTGACTGAGTCTGATGAGCACGCTGTTGCCAAATTTCTTACCGATGGCGGCTCCCTTATTCGTTTTTCTGGCCCCAATCTCGCAGCGAAAGCTGATGATTTACTCCCTGTTAAATTACGGCCAGCAAGCCGAAATCTTGGGGGTGCAATTTCCTGGGAGAAACCCAAGAAAATTGCTCAATTTGAACATTCTAGTCCATTTTATGAATTTAGCATTCCAGATGATATTTTAATATCTAGGCAACTTCTTGCAGAACCGACAAATGATCTCAATGACAAAACCTGGGTTCGTCTTGAAGATGGCACACCGCTTGTAACAGCTGAGCGACGAGGAAAGGGGATCCTTGTTTTCTTTCATATCAGCGCAGATACAAGTTGGTCTAACCTGCCAATTTCGGGATTATTTATTGATATGCTCAATAAACTTTCGCTCTATAGCTTTATTTCTGATGAAATGAAAAAAAATGATGTAACGGAAATAAATAATAGTTCTCAGCTTTCATTACGAGCTGTCAAATTATTGGATGGATTTGGAAATTTTCTGCCAGGGCCCATTGATAGCGCTCCCTCCATTAGCTTGAACAATTCTGGGTTTACGGATTCAAATAATTTGCCAGGATTTTATCTTGACGGATCGATTACACGCGCCGTGCAGCCAATTAGCAAAAATGAAATTTTAAGTAAAATTGACGATATTATTAAAAATAAGACCATCAATACATTAGATGATATTTCTCGTTATGATCTTTCAAGCGTATTTCTGTTACTGTCAGTACTATTATTCCTTGTTGATACATTACTTTCAACGCCTAAATCATATTTATCCATAAACATATTTAAATTTCCAAAATTAATATTATTTATCATGATTTTACTGGCTCCCAATGATGAGGCTTATGCAACGTCGTCTCCTTCTGATCAATTGCCGTCAAAAGAGATGACATCAATTTTAACCTCAAGATTGGCTAATGTTTTAACTGGAGACAACAGCATAGATGCATCTGCTTATGATGGCCTAAAACATTTAACCAATGAACTTCGAGCGCGCACATCCTATGAGCCGGGTGATCCGATCGGACTTGATCTTAATAAGGATGACTTATCACTGTATCCGCTCATATATTGGCCGATATACGCATCTATGCCCCAGCCAAATGAGAAAGTAATCCAAAAACTTGCCACTTTTATGAGATCTGGCGGCACAGTCATTTTTGATACAAGAAATGGCGATGCGCATTCTAATGTAATTGGAGAAAGCCAAGAGTCTTCATGGTTGCGTCTCTTATTGCAACAATTAGATGTTCCAGTAGTAGAACAAGTGCCACGCGATCATGTGATTACAAAAACCTACTATTTGATTAATAAAATTCAAGGTTCTACTGAAACTTGCGACAGTTGGGTGGAAAAGACATTTATGGACGTTGCTGATGAACGACGTAATAATGTCATTCAATCGACTGACAATGTTTCATCTCTTATTATTACTTCTTGTAATCTCGCCTCAGCTTGGTCGCGTTTCTCTCGCGAAAATACCTTTTCCAACAATAAAGATACCCATAATTTAGAGTTAGCGATGCGTAGTGGTATTAATATTGTCATGTACACTTTAACTGGCAATTATAAATCCGATCAAGTTCACAAAAGACGTATTATAGAAAGGCTTCAGAAATGAGCCAATATAATATCTCTTTGGAGCCAATTCTGCCAATTTATTTCATCCTGTTATCTTTCTTTATTTTTCTCATTTTAATTTTTTATTATTTCAAAAAAAGGGGTGTGGCGCCTTATTTTCGATTAATAATAGGCTTGTTGTTTTTAACCGTTTTACTAAATCCAGTATTTATTAAAGAAATACGAAAATCCCAACGCTCTATTGTCGCGGTTGTATTAGATAATTCTGACAGCCAGAAAATTGGCGACCGTTCAATTCAAAGCGAAAAGGCTTTTAATGAGATAAAAAATAAATTATCTACATTCGATGATTTGGATATTATAACAGTCTCTGTTGATCACAATAATAATTTTGATGGCACATCGGCATTTGAACCGCTTAAGACTGCCTTAAAGGCGTATTCTCCTGAGCGTATCGCAGGAGTCATATTGATAACCGACGGTTTAATTCATGATATTCCCCGCAATAATCAATTGTTTGAAATTAATGCTCCCATCCATGCGCTTATTACTGGAAATCTCCATGAACGCGATCGTTGGATAGAAGTCATTGACTGGCCGAGATATGGCATTGTTGGCAAAGATCAAATCATAAAGCTCAAAGTCCATGATTCAAGTAATAGTAAAGAACCATCCTCAATCATCCTTACTCATGATGGCGTTAAAAGTGATCCTTTTGCAATTATTCCTGGTGAAGATGTCAGCCTTCCTATTAAAATTTCCCATGCTGGCCCAAATAATATTCAATTAGAAATCCCAATTTTGTCTGATGAGATCTCTGCTAGTAATAATTTTTATACATCATCAATAGATGGGATACGGGATAATTTAAAAGTATTACTTGTTTCTGGTGAACCTCACCCAGGTGAACGCTTGTGGAGAAATTTATTAAGATCGGATCCCAATGTTGAGCTGACACACTTCACTATTTTACGTAATCCAAATAAATTCGACGCTACGCCATCGAGTGAACTTTCACTCATAGCCTTTCCAACAGATGAGTTGTTTGGAGAAAAAATTAATAATTTTGATCTAATTATATTTGATCGTTATTCAAATCAAACATATCTTCCGTCTCAGTATTTTAATAACATACAAAAATACATAACAAATGGGGGCGCTTTTTTAGCCGTCGTCGGTCCTGACTATGCAACTGAAACAGGAATTTATTATTCACCTTTATCTTCGATCTTACCAGCCAAGCCAATCAAAAGCATTACTGAACAGGTCTTTCAGCCGGTAATCAGCGACATTGGTTTTCGTCATCCAGTTACTCAGAGCTTATTTAAAAACACAACCCAGTCACCTGACTGGGGCAGGTGGGGCCGTGTCATTGACGCTGAGGTTATAAAGGGTCATTCAATTATGAATGCAATGACCAATAAGCCATTACTCGTTCTATCAAGAGAGGGAAAAGGACGTGTTGCGCTGTTGCTTTCCGACCAGATTTGGCTATGGGCGCGAGGTTTTGATGGCGGCGGCCCACATTTGGAGCTAACACGCCGTCTTGCACATTGGTTGATGAAAGAACCTGAACTTGAAGAAGAAAGGCTTACTGCTGCGCTAAATAGTAATAAAATTGTCGTTACGCGGCAATCAATCACCGATCATTCTCTGACGATCAAGGTTATCAGTCCTTCAGACCATCAAGAAGACGTAACGTTAACCTCGATGCGCCCTGGCGTATGGGAATATAGTTTTTTGCCTAAGGAGAGTGGTTTATGGCGGTTTCTCAGCGATAATTTAACTGCCTCCATCTATATTGGTCCGACTAATAAAAAAGAGCTCGAAAATATTGTTTCGACCCCAGAACATCTTCGATCTTTCCTCGAAGCCACTGGGGGGAGCGTCAAAAGATTAGCGTCAACATCCAATAATATTAGCACCCCACGTATTGTAGAATTGTCAGAAACGAGGAAATATAGCGGAGGTGATTGGATTGGCATAAAAAAAACACGCGCCTCAACGCTTATTGGTCAAACCTCGCAGCCCATATTTGACGGCATAATCGCTCTAATCCTATTTATCACTATGCTATTCCTGACCTGGTTTTTGGAAGGAAATAGACATCGACTATACAATATTTTTAAACCCTGACAGTTGAGGCGTATGTGGCTCATTATCGCGCAATTGGTTTAATGTCTGGCACCTCAATGGATGGTGTTGATGTCGCTCTCGTTGAGACCGATGGTCAAACAGCGCTTAATTTTGGCGCGACAAGTCATTTGCCCTATAACGACAAGGATCGAAGCTTATTACGTAATGCTTTGGGTGAAGCTGCGACGCTAACTAATCGCAAAGAACGCCCAGGTGTGCTTGCTTTTGCGGAGAGAATGGTAACGGAGCGTCATGCGGAAGCCGTAGAAGCCTTTTTATTACAAAACAATATAGCGGCTGAAACAATAGATCTTGTCGGCTTCCATGGACAAACTGTCCTTCACCGACCAAAAGAGCGCCTCACCATACAAATTGGCGATGGCCATGCTTTGGCAGAACGTCTTGGAATAGATATTGTTTATGATTTTCGCGCTGCAGACATATTAGCGGGTGGTCAAGGCGCGCCCATCGTTCCGGTGTTCCATCAAGCTCTGGTAACAGCTGCCGGCATAAAAGGTGAGGTTGCATTTCTCAATATTGGCGGCGTTGCAAATGTCACTTTTGTTGCAGAAGGCGAAGAACCGATTGCCTGCGATACCGGGCCTGGCAATGCTCTTATTGATGACCTCATGTTTCAGCGAACTGGCGCGCCGATTGATCGGCATGGTCATATGGCGGCCCGCGGGCGTGTTAATGAAGCTTGTTTATTAAGTCTTCTCGCTCACCCATTTTTCGATCTTGCGCCGCCGAAATCCTTAGATAGGAATGCTTTTGCTCTAGATTTTGTCGCCAAACTATCAACAGAGGACGCCGCCGCAACACTGACGGCCTTCACTGCAGCCTCGGTGTTACGCCTTATTCCTCATCTGCCATCGCCGCCGCAGATCTTAATTGTATGTGGCGGTGGCGCGCGCAACCCAATACTGGTCAGAGAGCTCGTGATGCGTCTGCCTTGTAAAGTCACAACAGCTGACGCTGTGGGCTGGTCATCAGACTCAATGGAGGCGCAAGCCTTCGCTTATCTGGCGGCGCGCGTGGTGGAGGGATTGCCCATTACTTTCCCCAAAACAACGGGTGTCGCCTTGGCGCTGGCCGGTGGCGAAATCGCCCGATCTCCGGGGTGAACCATTGGACTGCACCACTGAGAATGCTGTGGTTCAGTCTCCGCGCGACGGGATAGCTATGCGTGTCGGGTTGCCCAGACGCTTATCAAGATAGGCGTCAACATGAGCAATGAGGGGCTCTACTTTATTCTCAAAGAAATGGTTTGCGCCCTCTACAACGGCGTGTTCAATTAAAATACCTCTTTGCGTCTTTAATTTTTCGATTAAGGCCGTCACCTCCTTTAAAGGAGCAACGCGGTCTTGATCGCCATGAATAAACAGCCCGGAAGAGGGGCAGGGAGCCAAAAAGGAGAAATCAAAACGGTTTGCCGGCGGCGCAACCGAAACAAAGCCTTCTATTTCGGGACGCCGCATGAGTAATTGCATGCCAATCCATGAGCCAAATGAGACGCCTGCAATCCAGCAGGCGCGGGCTTCAGGATTTACCGATTGCGCCCAATCAAGAGCTGACGCAGCGTCTGATAGTTCGCCTGACCCATGATCAAAAGATCCCTGGCTTCGTCCGACGCCACGAAAATTAAAGCGCAGGACAGAAAAACCTCTTTCCGCAAAGGCATAATATAAATTGTAAACAATTTGATTATTCATCGTACCGCCAAATTGGGGATGAGGATGAAGAATAATGGCAAGAGGCGCGCCACGCGTATTGGATTGATGAAAACGACCCTCAAGACGACCGGCAGGGCCTGTAAAGATGACTTCTGGCATGAGAATCCTTGCTGAATATGAGTAGGGTGGCTTTTAACATGCAAGCGACTTAAAATAGCAAAGTTTTTTGTAATATATCGTCTGCTGTTTGGCGAAAAACGCGCTTATGTGTTGTAAATGCAGCGTATTTATCTTGATCACAACGCTTCCTCGCCATTGCGTCCAGAGGCCCGTCTCGCGTTAATTAAGGCGTTAGAAGCGCCAACGAACCCTTCTTCTGTCCATCATGAAGGGCGATCAGCCAAGGGAATACTGGAAGAATCTCGGCGTATTTTTGCCTCTGGTCTCTGCACTCATCCAAAAAATATAACCTTTACAAGCGGCGCCACAGAGGCCGCAAATTTCGTTTTGTCGCCGTCTCTTCGACTAAAGGGCGCCGCCACATCCGTAGAGATTCTCCTGATTGCGGCTGGCGAACACCCTGCCGTTTTAAAGGGGCATCGCTTTTTGACTGACAACACCGTCATGCTTCCGCTTACTAGAGATGGCGTCATATGCCTTGATCAGTTGAAAGAAACATTGGCGCGCCTCAATGGGAAGCGCGCCATGCTTGCGCTACAGGTCGTTAATAATGAGACAGGAGTTATTCAGCCAATAAATGAGGCAAGCCTTATTGTTAAAGAACATGGCGGCATTGTTATTTCAGACGCCACACAGGCTATTGGGCGCATGCCTGTTTCTTTTGATTGTCTTAAGACAGATATTTTATTTTTTTCATCTCATAAAATCGGCGGTCCCCTCGGGGCCGGCGTCTTGGCCTATTCGTCTGACAGTTATGATCTTCAAGAGAAACTGTTGCTGGGAGGCGGTCAAGAATTTGGAAGACGCGCCGGAACCGAAAATATTCCGGCTATTGCCGGTTTTGCTGCAGCTTACACCGTCGCACAGTCTCAAATTGAGCGTGAAGTAAAAAGACTTGGTCGCCTTCGGCAAGAGCTTGAAACAAAGCTCGTAAAGACTATCCCTGAAATAATTATCTTTAGCCAATTAGCCCCAAGAGTCGCGAACACGGTCGCTTTCGCCATTCCGGACGTCAGCGCCCAAACTTTGTTAATGGCGCTTGATCTGGCTGGCGTCTCCTTGTCCACAGGTTCAGCCTGTTCATCCGGAAAAGTTAATAGCTCGCATGTTTTAGAGGCAATGGGGACCACTGAAAAAATGGCCTTGCGCGTGAGCATGGGTTGGTCAACCTGTGACCAGGATATAGAAGTGTTTGGAACTATTCTCGAAAATGTAGTAAGAACGATCCGGTTACGCCGCACAGGCGCATAAGTTTTTGTTTGTGCAGTGTGAACGATAATTTCGGCCAACGGGCCTTGAACCCGTTGTGACGAGGAGAATGAATATGGCGGCTCGTCAAGAGACCGTTGAGCGCGTCGAATCGATAGATGTTGACGCGTATAAATACGGCTTTACGACTGAAATAGAATCCGAAAAGGCCCCAAAAGGTCTTAACGAAGATGTAATCAGGTTCATTTCAGACAAGAAATCCGAACCCAGCTGGCTCACAGAATGGCGGCTGTCAGCCTACCGTCGGTGGGTGTCGATGGCTGAGCCTAATTGGGCGCGGGTGAACTATCCAACCATCGATTACCAAGACTTATATTATTATTCTGCGCCTAAATCGTCACCCGGCCCCCGATCTATCGATGACGTAGATCCCGAACTTCTAAGAACTTATGAGAAACTCGGCATCCCTCTTCGAGAACAGGAAATTCTGGCTGGCGTGCAAACGCGCAAAGTTGCCGTAGACGCCGTTTTTGACTCTGTCTCAATAACAACGACGTTCAAAGAAGAGCTCGCACGGGCTGGTGTAATTTTTTGTCCTTTATCCGAGGCCGTCCGTTCTCATCCTGATCTTGTAATGAAGTATCTTGGATCAGTTGTTCCACCGACGGATAATTTTTTTGCAACGCTCAACTCGGCTGTCTTTTCAGAGGGGTCATTTGTATATGTCCCTAAAGGCGTCCGTTGCCCGATGGAGCTCTCAACATATTTTCGTATAAATGAACAAAATACAGGTCAGTTTGAAAGGACACTGATCATCGCTGATGCGGGATCATATGTTAGCTATCTTGAAGGCTGCACTGCACCCAAGAGAGATGAGAATCAACTTCACGCTGCTGTTGTTGAGCTCGTTGCGCTCGATGACGCCGAAATAAAATATTCAACTGTGCAAAATTGGTATCCAGGCGACAAAGAGGGCAAGGGCGGCATCTATAATTTTGTTACAAAGCGTGGGGATTGCCGCGGTCGTAACTCTCATATCTCTTGGACTCAGGTCGAGACTGGATCCGCCATTACATGGAAATATCCCTCATGCATTTTGAGAGGCGATAATTCTCAAGGTGAATTCTACTCAATTGCTGTTTCAAATGGTCATCAGCAAGTTGATAGCGGCACAAAAATGATTCATCTTGGAAAAAATACAAAAAGCAGAATTGTTTCAAAAGGAATATCAGCAGGTCACTCTAGTAACACATATAGAGGTCTTGTCTCTGCCCATAGAAAAGCCGTTGGAGCGCGCAATTTTACGCAATGCGACAGTCTCCTCATTGGACATAATTGTGGGGCGCATACAACGCCCTATATTGAGTCAAAGAATAGTCATGTCCAATTTGAACATGAAGCGACAACATCAAAAATTTCTGAAGATCAGCTATTTTACGCCATGCAGAGAGGCTTGTCTTGTGAAGACGCAACAGCCTTAATCGTTAATGGCTTCGTGAGAGAAGTGCTTCAGCAGCTGCCGATGGAATTTGCGGTGGAAGCTCAGAAATTAATCTCTATATCTCTCGAAGGAAGCGTTGGTTAACCACGCCAATGAACTGGATTAGCGCCTCATGTTAGAAATTCGCAATCTTCATGTATCGATCGATGGTCGTGACATTCTTAAAGGGTTTAATCTAAACATTAAACCTGGCGAGGTCACTGCAATTATGGGACCAAACGGTACGGGAAAGTCAACGCTGTCATATGTTCTTGCTGGTAGAGAAGGTTACCTGATTACACAAGGAGATATCTTATTTAATGGAGAAAATATACTGGAACTAGATCCTCATCAAAGAGCAGCAAAGGGGATATTTCTCGCCTTCCAGTATCCGGTAGAAATACCTGGCGTGACGACTATGCAATTTCTTAAGGCGGCGATGAACGCACAGCGCCGCTCACGTGGCGAATCTGAAATTCATACGCCAGATTTTATGAAGATTGTTCGCGAGACTGCGCAGAAATTAGATATTGATCAGGATATGTTGCGTAGACCGTTAAATTCAGGTTTTTCTGGCGGTGAAAAAAAACGCATGGAAATCCTTCAAATGTCATTGCTAACGCCATCCATGTGCATTCTTGATGAGATGGATTCAGGACTAGACATTGATGCCTTACGGACAGTTTCTGAAGGTGTTAACAATTTAAGAAATAATCAAAGATCCTTCCTCATTATCACTCATTATCAAAGACTTTTAGATTATATTAGACCAGATACGGTTCATGTGATGGCGAATGGACAGATCCGCAGGTCTGGCGGCCCTGAATTAGCGTTAGAATTAGAGAAAAATGGCTATCAGGAATATCTCTCTGAAGAGGCGGCTTAAGTCGTGAGCATCAGCCAGGCGTTGCCTATGTCTCAGCCGTTAGAAACACCATTTGACGACATGTATATATGTGGCGTCTCTCAAATCAGAGATGACGCCTGGGGGCGATTTAAGCATCAAGGCCTTCCCAGTCGCAAACTTGAGTCATGGCGCTACACGGATCTTAAAACTGCGCTTCGTAACGTCTATCCGCTCGGCTCTAGAGTTAAGTATGATTCATTCCCGCCTCGTGAACATGAGTCGCATAGACTTGTAATTATAGATGGATTTTTTCACCCTGAATTATCAGATTTAAATGATCTGCCTCAAGGCGTTAGGTGCCTTAATATAAAATCATTTCTTGCAGATCAAGATAATGAGGCGCGTTATGATGCTCATGCTATTTTGCAGAAAAAACAGGAGCCATCTATCGATCTCAACACAGCCCTATTGCAAGAAGGCGTTGCTGTAATTATTGACCAAGGCGTTTCAGTTGCTAAACCTATTGAATTACTGCTTATATTTTCCAATTCAAACTTTTCATTTACACGAAATATCATACACCTTCATCAAGGAGCCTCTGCTCGTTTTATAGAAACAGTAAAAGATACCACTCTCACAGGTAAGCAGTTTAATCATCTTTTGCTGGCTAATGTTGAGTCAAATGCGCGTCTTGACTTAGGAAGCAATTTAAGCGGGCAGGCGGATCAAACTATTGGCGCATTGAGCGTTTTATTATCATTAGCTGAAAATTCTCAATTTAGTTCATTTTCTCTTGTTGGAATAAGAGGTTTTATTAGAAGACAAATATACGCAAACCTAGCTAAAAAGAATGCTAAAATACACCTTAGCGGCGTCACCTTGTCAAAATCTGACGATCATATTGATACGACTATTGAAATTGATCATCTTGCAGAAAATAGTACAAGTATTGAAAATTTTAGAAGTATTCTATCTGATCGGTCATCTGTCGTATTTCAGGGTAAAATTATTGTGCGATCTGAAGCACAGCACACCAGTGGTCAAATGACCTCAAAAGCAATTCTCTTGTCAGATAATTCAACTATGTATAGTAAGCCAGAATTAGAAATTATGGCTGATGATGTGAAGTGCAGTCACGGCTCAACAATAGGCCAACTGGATAAAGATCAGCTTTTTTATTTGATGGCGCGCGGACTTAGTCTGCAAGAAGCAACAAATTTACTGATTGAATCCTTCGCAAGTGATCCAATATTAAATATTGAAGATGATTATTTTAAATCATTTTTTCATGGTCGATTAATAGAATTATTGGCAAGTGGAGCACCGGCATGACGGGCGTCCAACATGAACGTGCTTTAGATATAGAGGCGATTAGATCCAATTTTACATTTTTGGAGCTTCAACCTTATGGCAAGCCAATTATATATTTTGATAATGCTGCTTCAGCGCAAAAGCCCAACGTTGTAGTTGATCGCTTAAGTCATTTTTATAAATTTGAATATGCCAATGTACATCGCGGCCTACATTATTTAGCTAATCAGGCAACTGAAGCTTACGAGGATGCGCGTGTTAAAGTTCAAAAATTTATAAACGCTGCTGACGCTGAAGAAATCATATTTACGAGAGGCGCTACGGAGGCGATGAACATCGTCGCCGCTTCTTTTGGTCTTGATCGCCTCTCAACTGGCGACGAGATTATATTATCAACCATGGAGCATCATTCCAATATCGTGCCGTGGCATTTTCTTCGTGAAAGAAAAGGAGCGGTTCTAAAATGGATAGAAGTTGGTCCCGATGGTTTAATCAATCCTGAGAATGTTGAACAACTCATTACTAAAAGAACGAAAATTATCGCTATCACTCATATGTCAAACGTGCTTGGCGCTGAAGTTCCAATAAAGGAAATTGCTAAATTAGCATCATCCTATGGCATACCTATTCTTGTTGATGGCTCACAAGGAGTCGTTCACCTTGATGTTGATGTCCAAAATCTTAATGTAGATTTTTATATATTCACTGGCCACAAATTATATGGACCAACAGGAATTGGCGTTTTGTATGCGCGTCGTCCATGGCTTAATAAACTCCCCCCTTATACTGGCGGCGGGGAAATGATTAATACTGTGACTCGTGATGAAATTTCCTATGCCGCGCCGCCTCAGCGTTTCGAAGCCGGTACGCCGCCCATTGCGCAAGCCGTTGGTTTAGCCGCAGCTGTGGAGTTTGTTGAAGGAGTTGGAAGGGCCGCCATCAGGCGACATGAAAGTGATCTTACTCAATATGCAATGGATCGCTTACATGAATTCAAAAATATTAAGATATTTGGCCAGCTTCCTGGCAAGGGTCCAATCATTTCTTTTAATCTAAAAGAAGCCCATGCCCATGATGTCGCGACGGTTCTTGATCAATATGGCATAGCGGTGCGGGCTGGGTCACACTGCGCGATGCCGCTTTTGGCCAGTTATGGAGTTACATCAACATGTCGCGCTTCCTTCGCCATGTATAACACCATTGGCGAAATTGATCTTTTCGTCGAGGCTCTTGTCAAAGCGCAAAAGCTATTTTCTTGAGAGATTACTAACATGTCAGATAGCCTCGAGAATGGTCATACGCCTCCAAACGCTGAGCGAGAACAAAATGAGTTGCGCTCAGAAACGGGACTTCGGGATGAAATCATTAAAGCTTTAAAAACTGTCTATGATCCCGAGATTCCAGCCGACATTTATGAATTGGGCCTAATCTATCGCGTAGATGTCAATGAAGGCGGTTTTATTGATATTGATATGACGTTGACAGCCCCAGGGTGCCCCGTAGCTGGCGAAATGCCCATATGGGTTAAAAACGCTGTGAATTCAGTTCCAGGGGTCTGCGATGTCCAGGTGAATATGGTTTTCGATCCACCCTGGGATCAAAGCCGTATGTCAGATGAAGCGCGTGTCGCTCTTGATATGTGGTAGGTTAGGTTTGAACTTTTAACGCGTTTGACGTGATGTCGTCAAAGAATGATAAATGATGGATCGTCACATGAAATCAGATATTTTAACTCTCAGCCCCGCAGCGCTACAGCGCGTCAAAAATATCCTTGCTAATGAACCTCCAACAAAAGGATTGCGCATCTCTATTGAAAAAGGAGGCTGTGCCGGCTTCTCTTATAAAATGGATGTATCCTCGTCTAAGGTCGGTGATGAAGTAATACAAACTGAGGCTGGCGCGGTTATTGTCGCCGCTGACGCCATACTTTATTTACTCGGTTCAAAAATGGACGTTAAGAACACCCAATTTTCGTCAACTTTTGTTTTCGAAAATCCTAATCAAACTTCCTCATGTGGTTGTGGCGAAAGTTTTGAAATTAAACCAGTTAGCCTTGAGCAAACGAGTATTAACTGAAGTCCGAGGGTTTTAACCTCAGAAGGGCAGGCCGTAACGGCCTGTTATTATCTAAGTCATTGACGTAATTGATGTATAATCATTTGATTACCCTAGCGATCTGCCTGAGAATCGCCTATAAAAAATAACTCACTTCTTAAAAAGATCGATTGGCGCGACTTTGGCTGATAACGACACAAAAAGCGATAATTCCGCAATTCCTGATTCTGACATTCGCCCTGTTTCAATCGCTGATGAAATGAAGCGATCTTACCTCGATTACGCGATGAGCGTTATCGTAAGTCGCGCTTTGCCTGACGTTCGTGATGGTCTTAAACCCGTACACAGACGCATTATGTTCTCTATGAATGAGAACGGCCATACGCCTGATAAATCATATGTGAAGTCTGCGCGTATCGTTGGCGACGTGATGGGTAAATACCATCCTCATGGCGATGCGGCTATTTATGACGCTCTCGTTCGAATGGCGCAGCCATTTTCTATGCGCCTCATGCTCGTTGATGGTCAGGGTAATTTTGGATCAGTCGATAATGATCCGCCAGCGGCTATGCGCTATACTGAATCGCGGCTGGCCAAACCAGCTCTCGCCTTGCTTGAAGACATTGATGAAGGCACTGTTGACTTTCAACCCAACTATGACGGCAAAGAGCACGAACCGTCAGTTTTACCTGCGCGCTTTCCAAATTTATTGGTGAATGGCGCCGGAGGCATTGCCGTCGGTATGGCGACAAATATTCCTCCACATAACCTTGGAGAGGTTATTGACGCAGCAATAGCGCTTATTGACCGTCCCGGCATGACCGTTTCAGAACTCAATGAAATTGTCCAAGGACCTGATTTCCCAACAGGAGCAACAATCCTCGGACGCAGTGGAATACGCAGCGCTTACGCCACAGGCCGTGGTTCCATCATTATGCGTGCAAAGGTAACGATCGAAACAATTAGGAAAGATCGTGAGGCGCTTATTTTTACCGAAATACCTTATCAGGTTAACAAGGCCGCCTTGATTGAGCGTATTGCGGAACTCGTTCGAGAAAAGAAGATTGAAGGCATATCAGATCTAAGAGATGAATCAGATCGTGATGGCATGCGTATCGTCGTTGAATTGAGACGTGACGCCGTTCCCGAAGTTGTAACAAACCAGCTATGGCGGCACACCTCGCTTCAATCCAGTTTTGCAGTCAATATGATTGCCTTAAATGGCGGGCGTCCGGAATTGCTAACTTTGCCGGATGTTTTGAGGGCATTTATTGACTTTAGAGAAACTGTTGTTACCCGTCGCACAAAATATAGACTGAATAAAGCGCGTGACCAAGCGCATATGCAGGTCGGCCTAGCGATTGCTGTCGCAAATATTGACGAAGTCATCCGATTAATTCGCACATCATCAGACGCTGCGGCGGCTCGAGAGGCGCTGATGGCGCGTGAGTGGCCTGCGAAAGATATGGCGCCGTTAGTTGAGCTGATAGCAGACCCGCGCCATAAGTTGAATTCCGATGGCGCCATACGTTTATCTGAGGCGCAAGCCAGAGCCATACTCGATCTGAGGCTGCAAAGATTAACGGCTCTTGGGCGCGAGGAAATCTCTGAAAATCTAAATAAGCTTGCCGTCGAAATTGCAGATTATCTGGATATTTTATCTTCCCGTGAACGGCTTTTTGGCATCATAAAAAATGAAATGCTTGCCGTTAAAGAACTTCATGCAACCCCCCGGGTCACGGAAATTGTAGACTCAGAGAGTGATGTTGACGATGAGGACTTAATTGCGCGCGAGGATATGGTCGTCACTGTTTCACATGCTGGCTATATTAAACGTGTCCCTTTATCGACCTACCGAGCGCAACGTAGGGGCGGCAAAGGCCGCTCTGGCATGCAGACCAAAGACGAAGATTTTGTTCATCGGTTGTTTGTAGCAAACACTCATACGCCAGTTTTGTTTTTTTCCTCATTTGGTAAGGCATATAAAGAAAAGGTATGGCGTTTGCCTCTTGCTGCGCCGCAGGCAAGAGGAAAGGCGCTTGTCAACATGTTGCCGCTTGATCCTGGCGAAAGAATTACCACGATCATGCCGCTGCCTGAGGATGAGACGACATGGTCTAAACTAGATGTTATTTTTGCAACGACTGGTGGGACTGTTCGTAGAAATAAATTATCAGATTTTGTTGATGTTAGACGTAATGGCCTCATTGCAATGAAGCTTGATGATGGTGAAGCCATTGTTGATGTCGCCACAGCAAGTGAACATGACGACATCATGCTCACGACATCTGAGGGGCAGTGTATAAGATTTGCTGTGCCCGAAGTTCGTGTTTTCCAAGGGCGCACTTCTATGGGCGTTAGGGGTATAACTCTAGGTCCACAGGATAAAGTTATTTCACTTGCTATACTTTCCCATTTTGACGCCACCAGCGATGAAAGAATTGCATATTTACGCCGCGCTAATTCTTTAAGACGACGTATGGGCGAGGACGTCATAACAGATGGCGTTATTGATTCAGAGGAAAATGAAAGTTTAGTTGAATTAACTGATGAAAGATTTGCTGCAATGCAAGTCTCAGAACAAATTCTTCTTACTGTCTCTGAAAATGGCTTTGGGAAAAGAACATCATCTTATGAATACCGCACAACAGGTCGTGGCGGCAAAGGTATTGTCGCTATGGCTGTCAATGCGCGCAATGGTAAACTGGTCGCAGTATTTCCTGTTTTACAAGATGATGAGATCATGCTTGTAACTGATGGCGGCCAATTAATTCGTTGTCCGGTCGGTGGTATCAGAATAGCCGGACGAGGAACTCAAGGCGTCATTGTCTTTAATACAGCAAAAGACGAGCGTGTTGTATCAGTAGAGCATATAGGCGACATTACACCACAAGAAGAAGAATAGTAATAATAGGTCAATCTGTTATTACTCTAACATGAATTTACATAACTTCCCTTCAGAGTAATGTTCTAATGACTAGACGCATCGCCCTCTTTACCGGAAGTTTTGATCCATTTACTTATGGCCACCAAAATATATTGCAAATTGCTTCTAGTCTTTTTGATAAAATTGTGATCGCGATTGGCGTTAACAGCGTTAAGGCGCCGCTTTTACAAATTGAACAAAGAGTTTCAATTATCCAAGATATTTGTCAAAATAATATAAATTGCGATTATGAAGTGATTTCATTCGAAGGCTTAGCCATTGATACAGCAAAGAAATATGGTGCAAATTTTATCATACGGGGTCTGCGAGACACAAATGATTTCAACTATGAAACACAATTGTCTGAGATGAACGCTACACTTGCGCCAGATATACAAACTGTGTTTTTTCCATCATCCCAAATCTACAGACATATAAGCTCAACACTCGTTCGTCAGATTATACAGTTGGGCGGCGACGCGTCATTATTTGTTCCACCTGAGTCTCAGAAAATTATACAAATCGCTATGAGCAGAAATTAATCAACGAACCAATAAGGGAGGTGTATTATGCCAAATAAACGCGCATTCATTAAAGGATTATTTATTATATCCGCTTTCCTATGTAATTTTAATCCTCTTTATGCTGATGATAGTCATACCCTTAATCTTGATACCAAAGACGGACGTGTGATCATTAAATTGCGTCCTGACCTTGCGCCAAAACATGTCGAAAGAATTGAAAAACTAGCCAAAGAACATTTTTATGATGGCATTGTTTTTCATCGCGTCATTGATGGCTTCATGGTTCAAGCTGGCGATCCAACAGGAACAGGTCTCAATGGATCACGATATCTGGATCTTAAGGCCGAATTCACGGATACACCGTTTAAAAGAGGCTCTCTGGGCATGGCGCGCGATCCGAGTGATAAAGATTCAGCGAATTCCCAATTCTTTATATGCTTAGCGGATCAGCCACAATTGAATGGCAAATATACTGTCTTTGGTGAAGTCGTATCAGGCATGGAGATTGTTGATAAAATAAAAAAAGGCTCCAAGGCGGACAACGGAAAAGTTACAGATCCTGATAAAATTGTGAAACTAAGACTGGTTGGGGATGATAGCTAAAATTATTCTCTTAAATAAATTTCCAAAGAATATCTAAAATGAAGGGGAGTCGAAATGAGCGATCAGGAAATATTAACGCTTGAAACAACTCAAGGAACTGTCACGATAAAACTTCGTCCAGACCTTGCGCCTAATCACGTCGCACATATAAAAAAATTAGTAACTGAAGGTTTTTATGACGGCATTGTGTTTCACAGAGTCATTGATGGCTTTATGGCGCAAACAGGATGCCCATTGGGGACTGGAACAGGTGGTTCTAAATACCCAAATCTTACGCAAGAATTTAACGATGCGCCACATGTAAGAGGCACATGTTCAATGGCTCGAGCCTCACATCCAGATACGGCCAACTCTCAATTTTTCATCTGCTTCAAAGATGCGCGTTTTCTGGATCGACAATATACTGTTTGGGGGGAGGTTGTTTCCGGCATGGAAAATGTTGATAAAATAAAAAGGGGCGAGCCTGTGAAAGACCCTGATAAAATTGTTAAAGCTACCCTAGGAAACTAGATTTATTCTACTGGCATGACAATGCTCACGCTTGTCATGCCTATTGGCCTTCTGATATGCGCGTTGATATTTTTGATTTTGACCTTCCCTCAGACAGAATTGCTGTAAGGCCCGTCCGGCCCCGAGACAGCTCAAGATTACTCGTTCTTTCTGAAACGGGTTGCTTTCAAGACAAAATATTTAAAGATTTACCAGACTTTCTTAAAGCTGGTGATTTACTCGTTATCAATGATACGCGCGTTATAAATGCGCGCCTTAATGGCGAAAGAAGACGTGATCGTAACATAGCTAAAATTGAAGTTAATCTTATTAAGCGTCTTTCTGAGCGTTCATGGCAAGTATATGCGCGTCCTGGTAAGAAATTACAAAAGGGCGATGAAATAATTTTTCATAATGGATTTTCCTCACTCAAAGCCCTCGTTGAAGATAAAACAGCCTCTGGAGAGATTACCTTAATATTTGATTGCGCCGGTAATTCTTTAGATGATGCAATAAATCAAATAGGTCATGCCCCACTGCCTCCTTATATTGCATCAAAACGTCCTGCCGACATGGCTGATCAAAATGATTATCAGACATGTTTTGCGAACACTCTTGGAGCAGTAGCTGCTCCCACTGCCGGTCTTCACTTTACCCCCCAACTGATCGAAAGGATAAAATCTCAAGGCGTTAATATTGCTAATATTACGTTACATGTGGGTCCAGGAACCTTTTTACCTGTAAAAACAGAAGATACTGATGATCATCTAATGCATGAAGAATATTTTTCTATTGATGAGATCAATGTTGATAAATTAAATAAGACGAGAGATTCAGGCGGACGGATTATAGCTGTTGGAACTACCGTTCTACGTGCGCTAGAGAGCGCATTAGCTTCTAATAAAGAATTTGTTCCAGTATCAGCATATACTAATATATTTCTGAAACCTGGTTATACTTTTCGATCAGCAGATATTCTTATTACAAACTTTCATCTACCACGATCCACTCTATTTATGCTTGTATGCGCATTTTCAGGCTTAGAAAAAATGCAATCATTGTACTCTCATGCAATCATTTCTGGTTATAGATTTTATTCATATGGTGACGCCTGTCTCTTATATCGAGACTCATTATGAATAATAATGGTAAAATTAGATTAACAGCGACTTGGATAGAAGATCCGACGATAAATAAGTTCACCATTGATCTTGATCTTTACGACAAAAAAATAATTTCAAATTGGGAATTGTTTGGATCATTTAATTTATACGAAGTCAATCCAAAGCCCTTTATTCTTTCAAGAGACGGTGTCTTCGTTTTTGGTTCAAATGATCCTTCTCAATGGATTACAAATTTAAGAGACAAAGAAATATTTATCGGATCGATTTTTCAAATCTGGTATAACAATACTGATATAGGAAATTATAATATCGTTAAGATATCTATCCCTGGATTAAAAGTAAGGTGAGATGAGCAATATTTTTTCTTTTGAGATTTATGGATCAGATGGAGCATCGCGGGTAGGGCGAATAATTACATCTCATGGCGTTATCGATACTCCCGCATTTATGCCAGTCGGAACGGCTGCTACCGTTAAGGCAATGTTTCCAGAAGATGTTAGAAATACAGGGGCTCAAATTATATTGGGTAATGTATATCACCTTATGTTACGTCCTGGCGCAGAAAGAATTGCCAGTCTGGGCGGCCTACATAAATTTATGAATTGGCCATATCCTATTTTAACGGACTCTGGCGGTTTCCAGGTTATGTCATTATCAAAATTGCGAAAACTCGATGAAAATGGAGTAACTTTCCAATCGCACATAGATGGTTCTAAGCATCTTTTGACTGCTGAAAGATCCATGGAAATACAGGATCTCCTTGGTTCTGATATACAAATGCAATTTGATGAATGTGTTCGACTTCCATGCTCTGATGAGGAAGCCGAGCGTGCAATGACGCTTTCTTTGCGTTGGGCTGAAAGATCTCGTCAGGCATTTCGTCAGAAACCAGGACGGGGCTTATTTGGTATCGTACAGGGTGGGGCGAATAAGGAATTAAGGACAATAAGCGCCAAATCATTAAGTAAAATGGACTTTGACGGATATGCAATAGGCGGACTAGCTGTAGGAGAGCCACAGGAACTAATGCTTGATATGCTCAATACGACAATACCCCATTTACCAGATCACAAACCCCATTATCTCATGGGTGTTGGAACTCCTGACGACATTATTAAATCCGTTGCATGCGGAATTGATATGTTTGATTGCGTCATGCCAACGCGTGCTGGCCGTCACGGATTGGCCTATACAAGATTTGGCGCTTTAAACATTCGAAACGCGCGCTTTGCAGAGGATAATCGGCCTCTTGATCATAAATCATCCTCACCTGCGGCAAATTCCTACTCACGGGCTTATTTGCATCATTTGGTTCGGTCGAAAGAGATTTTGGGAATGATGCTCCTAACTCAGGCTAATATCTCATATTACCAAGATCTTATGACAGCGATGAGAGAGTCTATCAAAACTAAATCATTGAATGAATTCATAGCCAAAACTCAAGCTGGTTGGCGTCAAGGTGAAAGTCATGAGACAATTTAAATATTACACACAGACCTGCGACCAGGGGTTTTAAGATGACGACCTATCGTGATGCATTAACAAAATTATTTCTCAAGGGTGCTTTTACAACCAACAGTCATTTTGAGAAAGAAATTATAAAACATAAGCAAATAATTCAATCTACTCATTCAATGAAAAATAGATTTAATAAAAATAATTCCATTAAAAAAGTCTCCAATATACCTCAACCTGATCATAGCTTTAATCAATCGATGTCAGATTATAATTTTCCAAACATTAATAGACATCCTGGTATTATTTTGGCCGAAATGTTACGCAAAAGGGGGTTCACAGCCTCTGATATTGCTCGAGATACCCATGTGCCAGTCAATAGAATAACTGCGCTTATTAATGGCCAAAGAGGAATTACCGCAGATTCTGCGATACGCCTCGCTCACTGGTTCGGAAATGAACCTGAGTATTGGTTAAATCTTCAACAAAGTTTTGAGTTATCTCAGGCTCGTAAGAAACTTGAGAATGAAATTCAATCGTTCAAGAAATTAGTAGACTATACAGAATGAAAGATACTGACACAAAAATAACATCTGATAGTTTTATA
Source organism: Methylocystis sp. (assembly GCA_036795145.1). Lineage (GTDB taxonomy): Bacteria > Pseudomonadota > Alphaproteobacteria > Rhizobiales > Beijerinckiaceae > Methylocystis. The sequence goes on from DAIRFH010000008.1 coordinate 46,736, forward strand.
AAATATATTCAATCATTCAATCTATTCAATAATACTACACACATCGAAAAAATTAATGGTATTGCCTATTACATAAATGAATTTTGGACTTCTAAGCAAAGGGCAGGGCTGTTTTTACATGAAATAAGTTATCGCGCTTGTTTTAAACCTCAATTACCAGAATTTTTTATTAATATCTTAACGTCAGAGGGAAATTGGGTACTCGATCCATTTATGGGTCGCGGCACGACACCATTACAGTCTGTTTTCATGCATAGACAGGCTGCTGGCTCAGATATTAATCCTTTATCTTTACTCCTCACTAGGCCTCGCATAAATCCACCAAAATTTACTGATATTGAAGATAGACTTACTGAAATTAAAAATAATTTTACTACTAATATTTCCCTGCAGGAGGAATTACTTGCTTTCTACCATCCAGATACATTGCTTGAGATTCTAAATTTACGTTCCTTTCTATTAGAAAATTCTCCGATAAGTGGAAATGTCGATCCTATCAATGACTGGATTAGGATGGTTGCGCTAAATAGATTAACTGGGCATTCAGCCGGTTTTTTTTCAACTTATACTTTACCTCCTAATCAAGCTGTTTCAATTTCATCTCAACTTAAAATCAATCAGAGATTAAACAAAGTGCCTCCATATAAAGATACAGCCAATCTTATTTTAAAAAAAACGCGCCAGCTTTTAAAAGATAATATACCCCATTCCAATGCCTCTTTTAATTTATCAATATCTAAAGCCTGGGAATTATATTATCTGAATGAATCTTCAATTGACCTCGTAATAACCTCTCCACCTTTTCTCGATATTGTAAATTACAAAGAGGACAATTGGTTACGCAATTGGTTCGCAGGCATCAATGATAATGAGATAGATCTATCACAATTTAAAAACGTAAATGATTGGCTTCAGATGATCCATAAAGTTTCTCATGAACTATCGAGAGTTTTAAAAAAAGGAGGATATTTAGTGATTGAGGTTGGGGAGGTTCGAGGTGGTAAAATAAAATTAGAAGAATATGTTTGGAAGGCGTTAGAGAATCTACCTTTCAAACCAATTTGCGTTCTTATAAATCAACAAAACTTTACTAAGACGTCCAACTGTTGGGGCGTTGGCAATAATCATAAAGGAACGAACACAAATCGTATTGTTGTAGCACAAAAAATTTAACCACTTTGCAATAATGATAATGGATTATTTTTTTCAAAAAGATAAAGCAGTATCTGCATTGCCTTACCACGTTCTGTAGATAAATTTGGATCTTGTTTTAAAAATAATGCTACATCGTCATTTGCCATGGCTAGTAAGCGGGCGTGACTTTCAAGATTTGCTAATCTTAAACTAGGCAAACCTGATTGACGCAGGCCCAATAATTCACCTTCACCACGTAGCCGTAAATCCTCTTCAGCAATCTGAAAGCCATTGTCATTTTGACGTATAGTCATTAATCTAGCCTTGGCCATCTCACTCAGAGGGCCTCTATATAGTAATAAACAACTAGATTCAGTTGTACCTCGACCGACTCGTCCTCTTAACTGATGTAATTGTGATAAGCCAAATCTTTCTGCATGCTCAATAACAATAATATTGGCTTCCGGTATATCAATACCTACTTCTACGACTGTCGTTCCTACTAAAACTTTCGTATCGCCATTTTTAAATAATTCTATTGCTCTATCTTTTTCATTATTTTTCAATTTTCCATGGATAACCCCAACACAATCTCCAAAATAAACGCGAAGTTCTTCAGCACGCTTATTTACTGCCATTGCATCTAAATCATCATTTTCATCAACTAATGGACATATCCAGTAACAACGACTACCATTATTAATGGCATTCTTTAGGGATGATATAACCTCGTTAATTCGCGAAAGTGGCGCAACGCGAGTTGTAATTTGAGCTCTAAATTTCGGCTTTTCGTCTAAATAGGAGATATCCATATCTCCAAACATTGTCATAGCAAGGGTTCGCGGAATTGGCGTTGCAGTCATAACCAAAATATCAACAAATTGACCTTTTTTACTAAATATAATTCTTTGTTGAACACCAAATTTATGCTGTTCGTCAATTACAGCTAACCCAAGATTATGAAAGATAATATCCTCTTGTAATAAAGCATGCGTTCCAATTATCAAATCTATATTACCATCTTTTAAATTACTGCATATTTTATTTCTCTCTGATGATTTTGTGCTTCCCGTTAATATTTCTAAGCGAATTCCAAAAGACTGAACAATTTCATGTATTTTTGTATAATGCTGTGTTGCAAGAACTTCAGTTGGCGCTATTAGTGCTGCTTGACATCCAGATTCAATTGCATCTGCAATGGCCAATAAAGCTACAATTGTTTTTCCTGATCCAACATCTCCTTGCAATAATCTCAACATTTTACATGACGACATCATGTCTTTAAATATTTCTTTCCTTACTATTTTCTGTGCCTTTGTTAAATTATAGGGTAAATTTGATTCAATTTTGTTTGATAAAATTTGAGAACAATTACGATTTTTTCCAATGTTCTGTTTTACGTTATTTCGTACTAAGCCAAGAGCCAGTTGATTAGCAAGCAATTCATCTAGGGCTAATCTTTGACGCGCAGGATCCTGATCGCCTAATGCCGAAGGATTATTTGGATGATGCGCTTGCTTAAGTGCTTCATGAAATTTGGGAAATTTATTATCTTGAATGATTTTATTATTATGCCACTCTGGTAGAGTTGGTAAGAGATTAAATGCTTTATCAATAGTTTTGATTAAATTCTTTTTAGAGAGTCCATCTGTTAATTTGTAGACTGGCACATTCCGAGAAAATTTTAAATAATCCTCATCTTTTAAAATATACTCCGGATGAACTATCTGTTTTTTCCCGTCATAGATTTCTATTTCTCCACATATCCAAAAGGTAGAGCCTATAGGCATCGCTTGTGCTAGCCAATCTAATTTTTTACTAAAAAACTTTAACTCTACTGACTCTGTATGATCTGTACCTATAATACTATAGGGACCGTTTATATTTCGACCCCGTCGACCAATATGATTGGTAATTTCTAATTTAATACTAATTAATGTATTCAATGGAGCATCAATAAGATTTGCAACTTCAAAAAAATCATGAATTCCAATCGGCAGGTGAAATAATAAATCTAATACTGTTGCCTGCTTTTTTGATTTTTCATCAACTAATAATTTATCGAATTTGGGACCAATTTTTATACCAACTCCTGATAGAGCTGATACACGACTAAATAAAGGATTGAGGATCTCTGGTCTCATCGAACATATAAAACAAAATTTTGAATTTTATTTGATTTCATAATCATATCTTTGGCTTTCATTATCAACCTTATAGGTATAATGCCACCATTCTTGTGGTATATTTTCAAAATTATTTTTTTCCATAATATTTTTCAGAAGCTGACGATTTTGTTTCACAATATAATTTTCAGCATTCTCAGTCCATGATTTTTTGTCGAAGTAATCAAAGGATGTCCCAAATTCTAGTCCAACAATAGCTAGATCAACAGCATTGCCTGTGGAATGCATTGAATGGTCTGATATATAACCTTTTAGAATAAGATTTTTTTTGTTTTCATGAGGATAATAAATACTTTTAGTCTTTATATTGTCATCATGAGCCCAGCTCACAAATGATCTTACTGCCCGCATAGGGCGGTAACAATCATATACAATGAGGTTTAGGCCAGATTTTTTTGCTTCATTTTGGGCATTAACCAATCCTATCGCTGCTTTTTTATGTAACCAACATTCTCCAACACTATATCCAGGAACAGGTTTTCCAGTGAAATTATCAGCACCGTAATATTTTATATTTTGAATTATATCTGGTGCTAAATCTTTAAGTTTTACAAAATCAGGGGGCAATTCAGATGCTGTTGCAGAAAGCGACAGGCCCACTAACAAATAAAGAGAAGGTGTAAGTTGACGGTATCTAAACATTTTCAATCACGTTAAAATGTTTCTATTTTCGTTAGTGACCTACGCCCCCATTTTTTTCTGACCAAGCGACTGGATCAAAAATAAATAATTCGATTTCCTTTAATTCTCTGTCAGAAAAATATTGATGCTTACGAGCAACTTCTAATACGTTGCGCCATGTGCATAGATAATGCAAGTTAATATCAAGAGTTTTTAGTTCGTCTCGAGCTCCTGCAAAGATATCATAAAAGAAATAAACAAATACGTCTTGGCACTGTTGGCCAGACTCTCTGATGGCCTTCACAAAATCTTTTTTTGAGCCGCCATCTGTGGCAAGATCTTCAACAAGTAATACTTTAGCATTATCTCTAATATCGCCCTCAATTCGCGCATTTCTTCCAAATCCCTTGGGCTTTTTCCTTACATATTGCATTGGAAGCATAAGCTCCTCAGCAATCCAAGCAGCAAAGGGAATGCCGGCAGTTTCCCCGCCTGCAATAATATCCAATTTTTCATAACCTATATTTTGTTGGATTTTTGCCACTGCAAAATAATTGAGTTGTTTACGCAATCTGGGGAAGGAGATTATTTTACGCATATCAATATAAACAGGAGTGGCCCATCCTGCAGTAGTCTTAAATGGCGTTTCTATATTGACTAGAACTGCCTTGACCTCAATTAAAGCTTTGGCTGTTTCATATGCCGCTAACGACGTTTCTTCCTGCATTGTTGATCCTAATTGCATGAATTTAAATAATAAATCTGAATAAATTTATGACACATTATTTAATAAGTCAAAATTATTCGATAAAATTTTATCATCTAATCATAACAACAGGGGTTCCAATTTGCACACGTTTATATAAATCGATCACATCTTCGTTTCTCATTCGTATACACCCATAGGATGCCGCACTACCAATTGACTGACGCATTTTGACAGTTGTCCCATGAATCGCCACATTGTCTTTAGCGAGCGTAATCGCACGAGCTCCCATTGGATTACGGGACGAACCGCCTGGAATTATTTGGGGTAGGCTTGGATGATCAGCAGCAACATCTTCCGGTGGCGACCAATCTGGTTTAATATATTTACCTGTAACATAAGTTGTGCCGCTCCATTCCTTTCCATGTTTGGGCACAGCTATTGGATAGGAAGTTTTTTTTCCACTTTCTGAAATGTAAGTTAATCGACGCTGCTTGGCGTTTATAATAATTTTTGATGAATGCTTAAAAATTGTGAAATTATCAATATCGAAAATATCAAGAAAGCCGGCCATTGATTGAGTCGTTGAAACAAACATTATTAATAAAACGATCGAACACAGTATTCTTGATTTCATCATAAGTAACATCCTACGTTTAATTATATCATCCGTAAATCCAAAGAATAACATTAACTTTTATACCCCTTTCACTCACCAGATTATATTAACAATTAATTAATAGCTATCCAGTAAGAATTTTTATGGTATTTTTAGGGGTAATATTGCCTATGTATCATCCTGTTTCCAGTCGCATGCTAACAAAATTAGCAGCTACTTCAACTTCGCTAATCTTTATTATTAGCGCTACTTGGCTTGTATCTAAAAAATTTGACGATCATGTAGAGGCTAAGCATCAAACAGTAATTGACTATACTCCACTCGGCAGCATAAGAAATTATCCAGAAGAAAGACTTAATTTAGATTATATTCCAGAAATATCAGATCATCAAAATCATCCTGGCAGAAAGAAATCATTTGCATTAAAAAATGGGAAGAATGGAAGAGAAAATAATAAACAAGCGGAATATGGTCATAATAAAATTAATACTAAATTCGATCATGACAAGACCACGAATCTAATCACGCCTCAATCCCAGATTACGACAATCTCGCCTCAAACCGACCCTATAGCGAGCATATTAAAAACAAGATGACTAACCAATCAAGAAATACTTATATTCACGTTTAATTTCTTCATATTGATAACTATCGTATAAAAAAACATCATGCTTTTTTATGATTTATGAATTTCCCTTCAATGCTATTAATTGATAGCAAACTCAGCCCTTATTCTTTACCAGGCCGGTGATTGCGTTTTGCCTTATATACGGCAAGATCTATGACTGCAGCTGGTCTCGCTTCTCCATCTATCTCAATGACTGACCATCTTTCCCAGACGGGGATTGCTATCGCAGCTAGCTTTTCTGCAGCCGACTTAGTCGGATATGAACCAATTATGATATCGCCGTCAGGGGCGTGGACGATTAATTGATAAGCCATGATACCTCTCGCAGATATATATATATCTAGCACGCCTTCTTATTAAGAAAGAATTGACTATAATCATTTTGCAGACTTAAGCTAAGTCGCTTTTATAAAATTCATATATAAACAGATTTTCATCATAGAATCATTATCATAGCTAGTGATGTTGCCGCTAGGCCAGAAGGGATGACTTACAATAAAATGAGGTCGATCTGCAAGTTTCGCGCCCGATCGTCTTTCCGAGTATTTCATCGTGGACTATTCATTAATATGCAATTTTTTGAGTTTTTTAGAGTGCTTAGCATGCGTTAGTAGCTCGGAATGTTTTTTTCAATAATCTCGATTCTGTCATCTTGATCCTGAGCTGGATCATGAAAATATCTCATGTTAACGCAGGTGAGCGCCTCAACATAACTGCCTGGATCATCTGAAGACGTATTCGAACAGATTAATTTTATCCCGTTTGGGAGTTTCTTCCAGATAGACCGCAGTTTAAGCTTAGCATTAGTCTCATCTTTTTGGCAGCGATCAATAGGGTTTGTGAATTCGCCGCCGCTAATGTCCGTCACGTGAGAGCATGCAGCCTTTATATTGTATTGAGGAAATGATGGTGATGACGCAATAGGGGCTATTTTTAATAAAGTAATCGTTGCGATTGCCGTGATCATAATCAGTTAATCCTTAAATATTCGATTATTTGGCTTAAGTAACGTATTGCGATCAGAGTATTGTTGTCTGTGGGGTGGATAGTTTATTTTCAAAAGCCATGAGAGAGAACAACGGACTGGTTAGGTAAGGTTTTCCTTTACCCCTCTGCCCATCTCAGCCTTATACTTTAAGAAAACCTCAACCTGACTTTTGATAACGCACAATCTGCGCCATTGATTGCTCAGTTTATCATCGTCTTTACCGTTACCCCAATCCCACCACCGTTTAGGTTCTTTAGTTTTGACGAATGCATGTGCTGGAACCGGTTCATATTCTCTTAAGAAACGTTGCTGGCCATAGATGGTGATTTTTCCTTCCAGCGCAGCTTTTATGACCTCCGCTTTAGCATAGTCGGGCTCAGGCCACTGACCTTTGGCTTTGGCAAAGCGATACACGCATTCAGAAAGAGAGATGAATATATCGGTGTTATTCATGAGTATAAGTTAAGGCATCTCATCGATGCGACAAAGGTTTTATGTGCCGGCGCATATACGCACTCGTTAGACTTCCCTGGTTTGAAGCTTGTAAAAATTTTGTCTGGGACTTTATGCCGACAGCGACCAACTGGTTTTTATGCCGGCTGAAGAGCTCCAGCCGCCCTGTGTCTACAGCAAGGCAATCGAGCTGACGTGCAAAAGTTGGCGTGGGCGCGAAATATTTACTTAACAAGCTGATTTAATTATAAAAACTAACAAATAATTGACCTAAATCTATTGCTGGCTTTCAATTCAATGTGACGAATCTTCAGCTAAACGCTGGTTGATCCTAGCAAGAAGTTTAGGCAGTTAGAGTTAAGCCTGCTTAACTGCCCTTGACGTTGGGGAGAGAGGAGACTGCGCTAGGCTCCTCAATAAATCCTTCGACTTAGACAAAGCAAATCTTGCATAGCGGCGTAACTAGGCGTTAACCCGAGCGCATAGTAATTATAGCTCCCTGCAACTCGGTCGCATCAGGAGCGAGTTGTGGCAGACTCATTTTAAATCTTGATATAAAATTTAAAATATCGATATCTACTTTGATTGAAAAATAAAGTAGGCGCCTGCCGCAATAAGAATAAAGCCTATTATCGTCTTTGTATTTGGAATTTCACCTAGGAAGAAATAAGAAAATCCAACGAATACGACAAGAGTAATAACTTCTTGAATGGTTTTGAGTTGAGCTGCTGAATATATCTTGTAGCCAATACGATTGGCTGGAACAGCTAAGCAATATTCAAAGAGTGCTAGACTCCAACTTACCGCGATTGCCCAAGGCATGGATAATTGTGGAAATTTAAGATGGCCATACCAAGCTGTGGTCATGAAAAGATTTGAAATTACCAATAACAAGATTGGCGTAATGACAGGAGATTGCAGCATATTTAGCATTATAAATTGTCCTGATTTATTAAAAGGATTGTGATGGATTGCCTCTGTAGGCCATCTAAAAACCCGACGCCATTCGTAGAAAGCGTCGGGGTTGAGTCTATTTCTGTAGGAGTGATCGCTAAGGACCAGCTAAATTGAAATCCAGTTCGACCTGCAAATCAATTTACAAATTTTTAGAACAGACAGGTCTTTAGGCAAATGTTTAAACAACAGCTGACTCAAGTAACCCACTAGCGCGAGAAAGGGTGCTATGTCTCATTCCGTGAGGAGTAGGGCGGGCAATTTATGGATTATTATCTTATTGTTTTTATTTGTATATAAGGTAAGGCTGGTGCCCCTGGCCGGAGTCGAACCAGCACTCCTTGCGGAACTCGATTTTGAG
>DAIRFH010000143.1:0-2414 GCA_036795145.1 Methylocystis sp.
CCCGCTCTCAAATCCAGTCAAAAACCACCAGACATAAACAGCCGGCGCATGTGAGGCGCTCATAATATCGGCCTGATTGACGAAAAGATTTGTTGCATGCAGTCCAACGACGGCAAGCGCGCCCAACCATCTGAAGGCTTCAATCAATTGAGAGAGAAGAAAGGGCATGTGCTCCAAGGGACAACAGCGCGTCCGCAACGCGCGTAGGGCTTATAGCTTTTAAGACTTTGCTTCGCCAAGCACTGCCTGCAATCAACCAACGACTCGATGCGCGTAATCGGCTTGCGCATTCTTGGCGCTCACGCAAAAGCTTACAAAGCTCTATCCTTTTGAGGCTTCAAACGGGTCGCTTTTACAGAGAATTTCGCCTATAAGCCCTGACAAGCCGCGCCTGCGGCTCCTTCTATTTGCCTGAAAAGGCTAGGTTTTGGAGTTTAATATCGTGACAAGCTGGTCGCCAAGCAGCTGGAGAGCCCTACCAATTGAGCAGACGCCGATCTATCGCGATCAGAGCGCGCTCGCTGAGGTAGAAAACCAGCTCGCGGGCTTTCCGCCCCTCGTATTTGCCGGGGAAGCCAGAAATTTAAAGCGCCAGCTTGCTGAAGTTGCAGCTGGTCGCGCCTTCCTGTTGCAAGGCGGCGACTGCGCAGAGAGCTTTAATGAGCATTCTGCCGACAACATCAGAGACTTCTTCAGGGTGTTCTTGCAGATGTCCGTTGTGATGACCTTTGCGGCCGGCTCTCCTGTTGTGAAGCTTGGCCGCATTGCCGGCCAATTCGCAAAACCCCGCTCTGCGCCAACCGAGAAGCAGGGTGAGCTGGAATTGCCCAGCTACCGCGGCGACATCATCAATGACATTGCGTTCACGACCAAGGCCCGCGAGCCTGATCCACAGCGACAATTACTTGCCTATCGTCAGTCTGCCGCCACGCTCAATCTCATACGCGCCTTCGCGGCTGGCGGTTTCGCCAATCTTGAAAATGCGCACCGCTGGATGCTGGGATTTGTAAAAAATAGCCCACAATCGGAGCGCTATCAGAAGCTTGCCGATCAAATTACAGAAACGCTCGGCTTCATGCGCGCAATCGGCTTGGATCCTGAACATCACCCCGAGCTGCGCCAAACAGAATTTTATACCTCTCACGAAGCGCTTCTTCTTTGTTACGAACAGGCGCTGACGCGTATCGACTCGACCTCCGGCGATTATTACGCAACCTCAGGGCACATGCTCTGGATTGGCGATCGAACACGTCAGGAAAATGGGGCCCATGTTGAATTCATGCGGGGCATCAAGAACCCTATCGGTCTGAAATGCGGACCAAGCCTCAAGCCCGATGGACTGTTACGACTTATTGACGCGCTTGATCCAGAAAACGAACCCGGACGCCTTACCCTTATCTGCCGCTTTGGCGCCGATAAAATCGGCGACGCCATGCCGGAGCTTGTGCGAGCCGTTTCAAGAGAGGGCAGAAATGTTGTTTGGTCCTGCGATCCAATGCATGGCAACACAATCAGCGCAGCCGGCTACAAGACGCGACCATTTGATCGCATTATGTCTGAGATCCGTCATTTCTTTGCCGTGCATCAAGCGGAAGGCACTTACGCCGGCGGCATTCACCTTGAGATGACGGGCAAGGACGTAACAGAATGCACTGGCGGCGCACGTGCGATTTCAGAAGATGACCTGCGTGCGCGCTACCATACGTACTGCGATCCAAGGCTCAATGCTGAGCAGGCAATAGAAGTCGCCTTTCTTGTCGCAGAACTCTTAAAAATCGAACGCATCTCACGCGACGCAACAAAACAGAATGCGGCAGAATAAGGCGATCTCTTAGCTTACCGGCCTTTGACTGATGAGTGCATGCCGCGATCGTTGCTGCCGCAGCTTTAGAGAGGATTTGGATTAGCTCATGTTGTGGGAGAAATCGTCAAAGATCTAATCTCTCCATTTACGCACCCTGAAGCAACGCACTATTTTTGTCAGCTCGCACTGATAAGCGATAAAACCCCTAGCAAAGCCTCGCCATGACACGTCCTATTGTTCGTTTTGCTCCCTCGCCAACCGGCCTCATTCATATTGGCAATGCGCGCGTTGCGCTCTTCAACTTCCTTTTCTCTAAAAGGAACGATGGACAATTTATCCTCAGATTTGACGATACGGATTCTGCGCGCTCAACAGCCGAGTTTGCTAAGGCCATTGACGTTGATCTTGCCTGGCTGGGCGTCATGCCTGATGGAACATTTCGTCAATCAGAGCGCACAGAGCTCTACCTCACAGCGACACAAAAATTAAAAGACGCGGGCCTTCTCTATCCCTGCTATGAAACGGCGGAGGAACTCGAAAAACGTCGTAAATTGCAGCAAGCCCGCGGCATGCCGCCAATTTATGATCGAGCGGCGTTACGTCTAACACC
>DAIRFH010000144.1:0-2397 GCA_036795145.1 Methylocystis sp.
GCGCAACATCGCGATGACCTTGCTTGCGGGCTCGGCTGTCATGCTCCTTTTGTCCTTTGCTTCAGTTCCTTTGTATCGCGCTTTTTGCGCTGCCACGGGCTTTGGCGGCACGCCGCAAAAATCTGCGACGCCACTGGCCTCAAAACAGGGCGCGCGGGTTTTAACTGTTCGTTTCGACTCTAATGTATCGCGCGATCTTGCCTGGCGATTTGAGCCGGAAACGTCCAAAATCTCTTTACGCACCGGCGAGATGAAGACAATTTATTATAAGGTCGCTAATCTTTCTGATCAGCCGACCTCTGCGCAAGCAGCCTATAATGTCAGTCCGGATCAGGCTGGCGCCTTTTTTGTCAAGGTTGCTTGTTTCTGTTTCGAAGAGAAACGACTGGGGCCACATGAATCAGCTGAATGGCCTGTTGTTTTTTACCTTGACCCCGCGCTTGAAAACGAAGAATCGATGCAGCGGGTGGAAGAGGTGACTCTGTCATATTCGTTTTTTCCGACAAAAACCTCGCCAAAGGCGCGCACCAGCGACGCGGCTGCGGTAAAGTCGAAATCTTGAGATGTTTTACAGCGCGCAGATCGCCGCGTTGGATTAAGCCGAACAACTGCCGGCAAATGATGAGGAAGAGAAAACATGGCCGATGGACACGCAAAACCTGATCATGACTACCATCTGGTTGATCCGAGCCCATGGCCGATTACAGGCGCTTTTTCGGCGCTGGTTATGGCGATCGGCGCAATCATGTGGATGGCGCAACATAAGGGCTCGCCAATTTACGGCATGACCTATGGGGGTACGGTTTTCTTCATCGGCTTTGCTGCGGTCATTGCTGTGATGTACGCATGGTGGAGCGATGTTGTGCGTGAAGCGCAGCATCAAGGACATCATACGCCTGTCGTTCAGCTGCATCATCGCTATGGCATGATCCTCTTCATTCTTTCCGAGGTCATGTTCTTTGTGGCCTGGTTCTGGGCCTTTTTTAATTCATCTATTTTTCCTGACGACATTTTTCAGGTAACGCGCACGGAGCTCTTTCAGGGCGTTTGGCCGCCAAAAGGCATTGAGGTGCTTAGTCCATGGAAGCTGCCCTTGCTCAACACATTGCTCCTGCTGACATCAGGCGCGACATTGACCTGGGCGCATCATGGTCTTCTTCGTGATGATCGCGGCGTATTAATCAAAGGTCTGATCGCGACGATTGGTCTTGGCCTTATCTTCACTTGTGTGCAAGGCTATGAATATGCGCATGCGCCCTTTGCGTTTTCTTTTGATCCTGCGCATCCGGCTGCGACGAATTATGGTTCAACATTTTTCATGGCGACGGGATTTCATGGCTTTCACGTTATCGTGGGCACATTGTTCTTGACCGTTTGTTTGTTCCGAACGCTCAAAGGTCACTTTACGGCGCAACAGCATTTAGGGTTTGAATTTGCAGCCTGGTATTGGCACTTCGTCGACGTTGTCTGGCTGTTTCTATTCTGCTGCATCTATGTTTGGGGCAATTGGGGCGGCGCGATGGAGTAAGCGCGCGTCGCTTGCTGCATTAATTTAACGGTCACGACAAGCGCGTGACCGTTTTCTTTGGAGACGACCTATGTCTGAAGAGCATGTCTATCCGCCGGCCTCGGTCTATCTCGATGGCCTTCTTGGCAGATGCCCAAAATGCAGCAAGGGACCAATGCTTTCTGGATTGCTGACAGTTGCGCCAAAATGCACTGTCTGCGGGTTGGATTTTTCTTTCGCTGACACCGGAGATGGGCCTGCGATATTTGTCATGACCATTGCGGGCTTTATCATTGTTGGTCTTGCTTGGTATATTGAGGTTGCCTACACCCCGCCATATTGGGTGCACGCCGCAATCTTTTTGCCCTTATCAACGATTGTATGTGTTGGTTTGTTGCGCCCGGCAAAGGGACTGCTGATCGCCTTGCAATATTTCAACAAGGCTGAAGAAGGTCGACGCGAGCAATGAAACATGGCGCGAAAGCGCTGCTGTTTCCTGCAATCGCAACGGCCATAGCTTTTGCGATTTTGCTCAGTTTGGGCTTTTGGCAGTTGCGTCGATTGACAGAGAAGGAAGCGTTGATTGCTCGGGTTGAGTCGCGCGTTGACAAGCCGCCGCAAGCACTGCCTGGCCCTGCGCAATGGCGCGCGCTGAAGCCTGATGACTATGATTACCGACATATCCGTCTAACAGGTCATTTTATCGCCAATACCTATGCGTTAATCTTTGCAAAAGCGCCTGATGGTTTTGGCAATGAGCCAGGCTTTAATGTGTTGACGCTATTTAAAACCTCTTCAGGCGGTTCGCTTTTCGTTGATCGCGGCTTCTTGCCAAGTTCAAAAGCCACGCCCGAAACGCTGCAAAATATTTCTGAGCAAGACGTTGAGCT
>DAIRFH010000057.1:0-4549 GCA_036795145.1 Methylocystis sp.
TAACGACAACGGTTCGTGATATGTGCAAAATCGCTTTTGCCCACGCCGGTCTCGACATGGATAAATATCTCATTATTGATCCAGCCTTCTTCCGTCCAGCTGAAGTAGATGTGCTGCTTGGAGATTCATCCAAGGCGCGTGCTGCATTAGGGTGGGAGCCAAAAATCGATCTCGACGCGATGATACGTGAAATGGTGGATGCGGATATGGAACGACTGCGACGCGAAGCGGCGCTATAGATTTCAGTCGCAGGGATAAGGACAGGCGACGATGGCGCCTTATGAGCGCATATTGGTGACGGGCGGCGCCGGGTTTGTCGGCTCTCACCTTTGCGCCGCGCTTGTGACGGCCTATCCCAAAGCATTACGTTTCTGTTTAATGCGGCCAGGCGAAATAGGCGCGCCTGATAAATTTGACGCTCTTGTTGGCGATTTGCTTGATGAGGCGACGATTGAGCGGTTCATCGCCGACACTAGGCCTGATCTCGTTGTTCATCTTGCTGGACAGGCATCGATTGGCCAGGCCTCAAAGGCAGCAGAGCAGACATGGCGTGTTAATTTTCATGGCGCCTTTAGTCTTGGCGCCGCACTGGCGCGACATGCGCCTGGCGCCGTTATGCTCTTTGCCTCCTCTGCAACTGTTTATGGTCTGAGTTTCCGTGACGGCATGCTCAGCGAAGACAAAACGCCGCAACCTCTTGAGTCCTATGGTCGATCAAAGCTAGCGGCTGAGAATGCCCTTAGCGATATACTTGGTCCTGAGGCGCGCTTAATAATCGCACGCCCCGTTAATCATTCAGGACCGGGTCAGCGTAGCAGCGATTTTGTTCTTGCCTCTTTTGCCGTGCAGGTTGCGCGGATGGAGGCAGGTCTTGAAGAACCCACGCTTAAGGTCGGGGATCTTTCACGGGTGCGTGATTTTCTGGATGTGCGCGATGTTGTTGACGCATACATGCGCCTCATATCTTCAGCGCATGAGCTATCTGAGCGCGTTGCAATATTTAATATTGCCTCAAGCGCAGGACAAAGCCTGAGATCTGTTGTTGATGAGTTTCATCTTCGTGCGAAGATCCACTTCAATATTGAAGTTGAACCGCAACGGTTGCGGCCGGTATCTATTGATATTCCAAGCATCGTCTGTGACGCGACAAAACTTCGAGATGCAACAGGATGGCGTCCGCAATATCGGATTGGCGATCTCGTTGAGGCCTTGCTTGATGAAAATCGACGCTTAATCGCGCAAGGCGTGCGACAATGAAGGAAGATGTGTCTTCAAATCAAAGAAATGAGAGAGAGCGTCTGAGGCTGCTTGAGTTTCAGCTTGATTATTTGCGAGCCGAGTTGTTGCACCTCACTCATGAGCGTTACAAAATGACCTATTCTGTTTCTGGTCATATTTATCGATTTCTGCGACCGATCGAAGCACGTGTTGCTTCTTGGTTAGGGCTAGAAAAAAATTTATCAGAAGAAAAAGATTTTATTGTCGACCCTCCTAGACGCGACAATAGCGCAACTGTGCGATCATTGACGCTTAATCGGTTATTGGTTGACGTTACAGGTACGTTGAAGCGCGACGCAGGAACGGGCATTCAGCGCGTCGTGAAGGAGGTCATGCGCGCTTTTTGTCTTGATCAAAACATGACAACGCCAGTTCTTGCAGTTCGTTGTGAAAATGGGCGTCTTTTCACTGCGAAAAATTTTACGGCCTCGCTGGGCGGGCGTGACTCCGGTCCAGAGCGTGAACTTTTCGTGGAACCAGGCGATCGTTTTTTGATGCTGTCAGATAGTTGGAACGCTTTTGATTTGCTGGCGCCAGCTTTTGGACAGATTCGCGTAAACGGGGGTGAAATTATTACTTGTGTCTTCGATCTGATCCCAGAGCTCTATCCCCATGCTTGTCATGAGGTGACAGTGCCGCGTTATCGCGCATGGCTGCGGCGCGCATTGATCGAAAGCGACGCCTTTATTGCGATTTCAAAAACAGTTGCGCATGAGCTTGCAGATTATGTTTTATCTCAACAGTTGCCCCATCGCGCTGGTCTAAAAATAGGCTGGTTTCACTGTGGCGCAGACATTGTGGCTCCAGCTGTAGGCATGCCATCCAAGAAAATTGTGGCTGCAACAACTGATGCGCCTCCGATTTTTTTGCTGGTTGGCACAATTGAGCCCCGCAAAGGCCATCGCATTGCGTTAGAGGCGTTTGATCAGCTTTGGTCGCAAGAGACTACTGCGCGGCTCATCATTGTAGGGCGTCGTGGGTGGTTTGAAGAGGCCGTCATATCGGCGATAACCACACATGAGGCTTATGGCCGGGATCTGTTTTGGTTTGATGACGCCACGGATGCTGATCTCGAGTTTCTCTATAGGCGGGCGGGCGCGTTAATTTTACCCTCCTATGCCGAGGGTTTTGGCTTGCCAATTGTCGAGGCGGCGCGTTTAGGCTTGTCGACCATATGTAGCGATATTCCCGTCTTTCGGGAGGTCGGTGGCAAGGGAGCGCTTTATTTCCGTGTCAATGACCCGATGGCGCTGGCTGCTACAATTAAAAATTTCCTTGCAGGCGCCCTAACAACAGAGCCTGGCGCCGTGCTTAATGTCACATGGGCGCAATCAGCGCGGCGCATCATTGGGCTCATCCAAGATGAGGATTGGGTGCGTCGCTTGCCCTAGGGCGGGTCAATGTCGCCAGGGCGACTTGGGAAGGCTTATTTTCGCCCAATATCAAACCATGTTACAGGAAAGACGATTGCCAGCCAGTTTCAGGGCCCCATATGTCGATGGAGCCTAATGCTTAAATTCGAGCGTGCTCCAGGATGGAGACGCCTATCAAAGGACCTTATTGATGGCGCTTAATATTCCCTTATTAAATCATCAGACCCCAAAAACTTTCATAAAAATGCTCAATCTTGAGGCTTCGCAGTTGTCTCTGCCTGAGTCTCCAGATCTGATGAAGTTCACCCTTGTCGCCTACGTAGTTTTCCAGTTTGGCGCGCAATATTTCAATCACTCAATCATTGGCAGCCTGATTTATGCTTTTGGCGGAGCTGCGATCCTTTATGGCGCTACGGTGCTTCTGCTGCGTTACATGAAGGAAGAGCATAAGTTTGTTCGCACAATGATCGCACTGGCTGGTATGGGCGCCTTAGCCGCTTTGGCCTATATCATTTTGCATTTGATTGTTGGCGTCGCCTTGCCGCCGCCATTGCCAACTGAACGTCTGGCGCGCTTCTTACTTTTTCCAATCATCATGTGGACGGCGTTTATGTATGCGTTTTTGTTCCGTCATGTCTCACTGCGCCCTATTCCTGCGTTTGTTACTGGGGCACTCTATGTGCTTGTGATCCAGGTCATTTTGTCCACGATTTCGCGCTAATTGTAATATTGCCGATCGCTGATGATGTTATCCGGCCCCTTATGGGGCCGGTTTGTTTTTGTTTTACAATTATTGTTCTAACGCGAGGCTGCATTTTGGGCGGGGCTTGTATTAGATCTTTTCAGCAAGACTTGCGACGCATATGGAAATATTGCGCTGCTTCAGATGAATAGGGTTCATATGACTGCTTTAGACGTTCTTGGTATTGGTAATGCGATTGTTGATACAATTGCGCGCGCTGAAGAAAATTTTCTTTTATCGGCGGGTTTGAGTAAAGGCGCGATGGCGCTTGTTGATGAATCGCGCGCGGCGGCGCTTTACGAAAATATGGGTCCAACAACCATCATTTCAGGAGGCTCGGCGGCAAACACCATGGCCGGTCTGGCAAGTCTCGGACGTCGCGCCTGTTTCGTCGGAAAAGTAAAGAATGACGCTGCTGGAGCAGAATTTACGCATGACATTCGTAAGGCTGGCGTTGCTTTTGACACAGCCTCAGCGACGGATGGGCCCGCAACGGCCCGGTGCTTGATTTTTGTTACTCCCGATGGTCAGCGTACCATGAATACATTCCTGGGCGCATGCCAAGGTTTGAAGGCGGATGATATTGATGATGGCTGCGTGTCGAAAGCAAAAGTTCTTTATATGGAAGGCTACCTTTGGGATCCGCCGGGGGCAAAGCAGGCTTTTTTAAAAGCCGCAAAAATTTCTCGTGAAAATGGACGCAAAGTAGCGCTGTCGCTTTCTGACGCATTTTGCGTCGATCGATATCGCGATGAGTTCCTTGCGATGATTCGAGAAGGCGTTATTGATTTGCTCTTTGCTAATGAAAGTGAATTGCATGCGCTCTATCAGACAGCTGATTTTGAGACAGCAATGAGCGCGTTGAGGGATGAAAAACATCTACTCGGCATTGTAACGCGGTCTGACAAGGGATGCGTTGTGGCCTCCGCAAGAGACTTCATTGCTGTCCCTGCCTATCCGGTTGATGAGGTTGTCGATACAACAGGCGCTGGCGATCTTTTTGCCGCAGGTTTTTTGGCAGGCTACACACAGAACCTGCCGCATGAGCGCAGCGCGGCTTTAGGCGCGCTTGCCGCCGCCGAAATAATTTCTCATGTTGGCGCCCGCCCGCAAAAAGACTTGCTGCAGCTTGCCCGCGACAACAATATTTTAACGT
>DAIRFH010000057.1:4559-12762 GCA_036795145.1 Methylocystis sp.
TTTTAACGTAAGGCGCTCGCGCCTAAATTCGGAGAAAATGAATGCGCATTGGTTCAAAACTCGTCACAGCAATGGTGGTCGCCGCGACCGTCTCGATTGGCTTTGTCTCAACAGTAAAAATTGCTCTGGCTGCCGCAGAGACAACATTAACCGCATCTGGCCTTAAGATTATTGACAATAAAGTGGGCACAGGCGCATCGCCAAAAATAGGCCAGACCTGCGTTATGCATTATACTGGATGGCTTTATGTAAACGGCGCTAAGGGAAAAAAGTTTGATAGTTCGCGCGATCGCGGAGAGCCCTTTGAATTCGCAATCGGTCAAGGAAAAGTGATTCCTGGCTGGGACGAAGGAATTGAGTCGATGAAGGTTGGCGGCAAGCGCACGCTGATCATTCCGCCGCAATTGGGCTATGGCGCAGCTGGCGCCGGCGCATCGATTCCGCCCAATTCAACCTTAATCTTCGATGTCGAGTTGCTTGATGTGAAGTAAGCGTCCACTTCTAGGCGCGCCTCCCGGCGCGCCTAAGGACTGAGGCGTCAAGGCATTTTCATTGCCCAGGCAGTTTATGGATGCCCAAAACAGGCAGGGAAAAACCAAAAACCTATCGATATTTTTTAGATAACCTATTAATTACAAGAAGATAGTATGATTTTGCCGCTTATCGGACGGCTCATGAGCTTCTTGGCGGCAGGCCTCGGTGAAGTTTTTTTAAAAACTTTACCTTTCAATGGAACCATTCCCGGATCGACGCGTTATCCCAGCGTCCAAACTTGTGTATAGGTCAAACTTCAAACGCCCGGTTTTCCGGGCGTTTTCTTTTTGTTTAATTGATCCGTCTGCGTCATGATCAGGCCCGTTCTTTCGTGTCCGCTCAGGCTGCAGGGTGTGTCTATGTCAACATATATTCATACGGCGCGCGCTGACGGCGTGTTGTGCGTGACTTTTGATCGGCCTGATAAAAAGAACGCCCTAAACGGGAGCATGTATCGCGCCCTGATAGCCGCGCTTACGGCTGCGCAAGAAGATCAAGAAACTGGCGTCGTTGTTTTTACTAGTTCGGGAGCCGATTTCACTGCGGGAAATGATCTAGCGGATTTCAGAGACTTTTTACAAAGTCACGAAACTTTTCCAGCCCTGTCATTTGTGCGTGCGCTGGCAGCATTTCCAAAACCAATGATTAGCGCTGTCTGCGGCGATGTGATTGGCGTTGGGGTAACAATGTTATTTCATTGTGACCTTGTTTATGCCTCTCCAGACGCAGTTTTTAAAATGCCTTTTATTGATCTTGGGCTCGTGCCAGAAGCTGGCGCCAGTTTGCTAGCGCCCATGCGCATGGGAATGGCGCGCGCTGCGCAGGCATTACTATTGGGAGAGGCTTTTACGGCGACAGAGGCTGTTGCTATGGGGCTGGTCAATGACCTTGCCCCGTACGAAACGCTTAATGCGCGCGCATATAAATCAGCATGTGCGCTTGCCGCAAAACCAAGGCAGGCCTTGCTCGAGTCGCGTCGATTAATGCGTGGAGATCCCGCAGCATTGCTTGCACGCATTGATTTGGAAGCAGAATTATTTGCCAAAGCATTATTAACAACAGAAACAAAGCTCAGGCTCCAGGCTCTGTTATCGCATATGAAAGAGCGTTAAGCCTAAGGCTTAATTAGTGTTAGATATTATTTCTAAAGTAGCGCGCCAGGATTAAGGATGCCTTTTGGATCAAGCGTTGCTTTTAATTTTTGCATAAGATCCAGCGCCACAGGATCTTTAACGCGTTTGAGGAGATCTCGCTTGAGTCGGCCGATGCCATGTTCTGCTGAAATTGAGCCCTTATATTTATGCACGAGAGCGTGCACAATTTCATTGATGTCTTGTGTGTGAGTAAGAAAGGACGCACGATCAGCGTCAATTGGTTGCGAGATATTATAATGCAAATTGCCATCGCCCATGTGACCAAATGGGACAGGTCTGGCGTAGGGAAATTTTTCTTTTATTAAAGCGTTCATCTCATCAATGAATGCGGGCATATCCTCAACCGCAACGCTAATATCGTGTTTAACAGAGCCTCCTTCACGTTTTTGAGCCTCTGAGAGATTCTCACGGAGCGACCAAAGCGCCCGCGCTTGCGTCGTTGAGGCGGCAAGGGTTGCGTCTTGGATGTAATGATCAGCGGCTGCTTGAGAAAGTAGTCGTGCAACATGGGCGCTTATTTCTTCTTTTCTATCAGAAGAGATCTCAATGAGGGCATACCAGGCATATATCGACGTGAGCGGATCGCGCATGTTTGGTATGTGGCGCATAACAAGTTCCAGCCCAAAGCGTGGAATAAGTTCAAACGCATGCAAGCCAAATCCAAGCGCATCTCTCAAAAAAATCAATAGTTTTAGTGCTTGTGCTGGGCTATCCAGTCCAACAAAAGCAACAGTTTGCGCTTGAGGACGTGGAAATAATTTTAGCGTCGCCGCTGTGATGACGCCGAGCGTTCCCTCAGATCCAACAAAGAGGCGCGTTAGATCATAGCCGGAATTATCCTTGCGTAGTTTACCAATCGTTGACAAGAGTTGTCCGTCCGCAAGCGCGACTTCAAGGCCCAACACAAGATCGCGGGCAACACCGTAGGACAGCACATGCACTCCGCCTGCATTGGTGGCCAGATTGCCGCCAATCGTGCAGCTTCCCTCTGAGGCAAGGGAAAGAGGAAAATATCGATCAACGGATTGAGCTGTTTGCTGAGCTTGGGCCAATGTGACGCCGGCTTCGAGTGTCATCGTATTCGAGACAGGGTCAATATCACGGATCTCGGAAAGCCGCAGTAGCGATAGGACGATTTGTTTACCGCTCATGTCTGGCGTTTGGCCGCCAACGAGCCCAGTATTGCCGCCTTGCGGTACAATGGCGACGCCAAGTTCATGACAGCAGGCCAGGACTTGGCAGACTTGCGCAGCGTTTTTTGGCGAAACGATACAGAGCGCGCGGCCAGTAAAATGGCCGCGTGGCTCGGACGTATATACGACCTGCTCCGCCGGATCTATTTTAACAGCGGAAGCGCCAACAATCGTCACAAGACGATCAATAATGGGAGACGGCCGCGACAAATCAGAAACTAAATCCAGAGATGGCGTCCTCTACCTAATCCTCAGCGCGATGGGCGCTTACGGGGACCTTTCTTGTGGGCGTAGACATAAGAGCGCATGGCGACAGGCGCACTCATGAGGACGACACTACATAATGTTGCGACGATAAGCGCATTCATCATGACCATCTCCTTCCAGTTATGGAAACTCGATATGTTCCCAGCTACCCCGGACTCTATTCAAATCCTATGCCGGTTTTTTTCATTCGGCAACCAAATGTCGTTTAGAGCGCCTAAGGCATTGGTTTTCTTATACAGGAGTAACGAAAAGGACCGTGCATTTCCTCCAAAAGCGTTGTTGATTGGCGCTAAAGGCGTTGAAACTCAGCCAAGCAGGCGGCGTTTGGCGCGCTTATGGCTGTCACGATGGGAAAAAGTTGCCACTATTTCCACATGTGGGGAATATCTAAACTGATCGATAGGCGTCACAGCGCCCACAGAATATCCTCCAGCGATTAAAATTGCGGCGTCGCGGGAGAAGCTTTGCGCATTGCAAGAAACTGCGACAATGGTTTTCACGGTTGACTGCGCGAGTTCTTTGGCTTGCGCCAAGGCGCCTGCGCGTGGCGGGTCAAAAACAACGCCATCAAAAGCCTCAAGTTCTTGTGCGGTAAGCGGTCGTGTGAAAAGATCGCGGGTCTGCGCTGATACGGGCTTTAGAAACGCTGCGTCGCGGACGGTTGCCTGTAAGGCCTCTATTGAGGGCGCGCTATTGTCATAAGCAGCGACAGATGAGCGGCGCGCGAGTCGCAATGCAAAAGCGCCAATGCCGCAGAAAAGATCGGCGACTGATTTGGCGCGGCTCAATGATAAGATTACAAGGCGGGCAATTTCTTCTTCTCCAGCATGAGTCGCCTGAAGAAAAGCTCCGGAGGGTAGTGGCGCGCGAAGCGTATCAATCGTCACAGTGGGCGTCTGGTTTAGCGTTAAGAGCTGGCCATGGTTTGTAAGACGCGCCAGTTGGTGCATACGCGCAGTCTTCATCAAAGCTGCAGTTTCATGTTTGTCTAAGGGGCCAGCGCCGCGCAGGTCAATATCCAAGCCCTCTGGGGTCGTCGTAATGGCGATATCAAGAGGCTTGCCACGTGACGCAAGAATTTGGGCAATATCGCGCGCCGCAATCATGGCGCCAGAAAGATCTGGCGATAACAACGGGCATGCATCAATTTCAACGAGTTGATGCGAGCGCGCCGCCATAAACCCAACGCGTGCGCGACCTGAAATCATGCGTGCATGAAAAGTTACCCGTCTTCGACCGATATTGTGAGCGTCGATGACCGGCGCAACGTTAAACACAACACCGGCGTTGATGCCTGCTTTTTCAACAAGGCCGCGTTTCCAGTCTAGATACGCGTCATGTTGGAGGGTTTGAACGGCGCAGCCGCCACACTGACTATAATAGTCGCATACCGGAGCGACGCGGTGCGGCGCTGGCGTTAAAATATCGATGATTTCCGCGTAATTGCCTCGAATTGTCGCTGTTACAATCTCCCCAGTCAGGGCGTATGGGACAAAAACACGCACGCCATTGTCGTGCGAGACGCCTTCGCCGCGATGACCGATGCGCTCTATCGTCAATGTTTTCATGGTTTGACCGCGTGGATCAGAAACTCGCGATTGCCGTCCTTTCCTGTTATCGGCGAGTCAATAATTGAGGGGCGTCGCCAGCCAAGATGCTCAATCGTTGTGATTATTTTCTCGCAAATATTCTTATGCATTTTCATGTCTCGAATAATGCCCTTTTTACTTGCGTCAGGTCCAGCTTCAAATTGAGGTTTAATGAGCGCAATCAGATCACAGTTTTCAGCGCTCAGGCGCGTCGTTTGCGGCAGTAGAGCTGTAAGAGAGATGAAGCTTGCGTCCATCACAATCAGTGTTGGCGCTTCACTAAGCTGGTCAGGGGACAATGTGCGGATGTCTTGAGATTCAAGCGATGTGACGCGGGCGTTGTTTCGTAATGTTGCATGTAACTGATCGCGCCCGACATCAACGGAAATAACATGTCTTGCGCCTCTGGACAAAAGCACATCCGTGAAACCTCCTGTTGAAGCGCCGACATCAAGGCAAAATTGATTTAATGGATCAACAGAAAATTGTGTTAGTGCATGCGCGAGTTTGACGCCTCCGCGAGAGACCCAGGGATAGGGGGGGTGTGCAATAATTTCTGCATCTTCTTTGATGATTGCCGCAGGTTTTAAAATAACCTGACCATCAACGCAAACCAGACCAGCCTCAATTGCCTCTCGTGCTTTAGCGCGACTTTCGAAATATCCGAGCCGATGCAGAGTTGCGTCTGCGCGGAGAGATCTTGTCATTACTCGCCTGATTGCAAAAGAACGCCTGCTCGACGGGCGCTTTTTAAGAGTAAGCTAAAAGCTGTCGCCGCCAAAGCAAACATGACAAGATCAATCGCGCCTCCTTGCGCTAGCAGATCCCACCTGACGTGATGATGAATTAATACGCCGCGTAAGCCCTCAAAAACATAAGCTGGCGGCAGCATCCAAGAAACGGGCTGCAGCCATGTCGGTAGGGCGTTGACAGGATAGTAAACCGCGCCCAGAGGCTGAACAAGAAACATCAATGACCAGATTAAGTTTTCAGCGCCTGCGCCAAGACGCAACAGGGCTCCTGAAACAAGAAGGCCGATGCTCCAAGCAAAAACAATAAGCACGGTGAAGAATGCGCCAAAAGCTATGCCAAGTCCCCATAGGTTGAAGCCAAAAAAAACGATGGCAAGTAAGGTGACTGGAACAACGCCTACGATCAAACGGATGAGGCTCATCATAATCAGCGATAGGACAAATTCCGCTGGATGTAGGGGGCTCATAAGAATGTTTGGGAGATTTCGAGACCACATTTCCTCGATGAATGAGAAACAGAAACCTTGCTGCCCGCGCAACATAATATCCCATAACAAGATGGCGCCTATCAATGTGCTGGCAGCTTGCGCGCCGCCGCCTGGGGCGTTAAGCGCGCCGGCGTTTACGAGATATGTTTGCAGGAACCCCCAAGTTAAAAGCTGCAACGCCGGCCAATAAATCATGTCAAGCAATCGCAATCGCGAGGCGCGAAGCAAGTAGGTGTAGCGCAAGATCATTGCGCCAACTCGTTTAAAGGACAGTATTAGCGTCATGACGCCGACGCTAATGCATGGCCGCGAGCAATATCTAGAAAAACTTCTTCCAGACTGGTGCGGCCATATCGCGCAATGAGCTTAGTAGGGGAGTCGTCATCGACGAGTTTGCCAGCCTTTAACATTAAAACGCGTTCGCATAATCTTTCGACCTCAGCCATATTGTGAGAGGCCAATAAAATTGCGCAATTATTGTGTTGGCTGTGTTGTTGCAGGCGCGTGCGCACCCAGTCGGCCGTATCCGGATCTAGAGAGGCTGTAGGTTCATCAAGAAGAAGTAATTTGGGGTCGTTGAGCAGTGATTTTGCAATTGCCGCTCTAGTCTTTTGTCCAGCTGACAGGCGTCCGGTTGGACGATCAAGAAAATCTCGTAGCGCGAGTTCGTCTGCGAGAGTCTCAATCTTGTGCTCAAGATCTGCGACATTATAGAGGAGACCAAAAACTCTAAGATTTTGTCGCACAGTTAAGCGATGAGGCAGATCAACATAAGGACTTTCAAAATTCATACGTCCTAGCGCCCGATGGCGTTCGCGCGCCATATCATGGCCAAAGACCTGAATGGAGCCTAGAGTGGGCTCAATCAGGCCCATGATCATTCCGATTGTTGTCGTTTTTCCCGCGCCATTGCCGCCAAGCAAGCCTGTCACAGTGCCTGGCATGAGAGAAAAATCCAAAGGTCCGACAACTGATCGGCCATGATACGCCTTTGTAAGCGCTTCGACGCTTAAAGCTTTAGGCGGGTCTATTGTAGATAGGGACATGAGCTATTTACTCACCCATAGAGGCTCCTCGCAAGAGCGTCATTTTTGACACCGCGGACAATAAAATGTTGATCGTCCTGCTTGCCGGATACGTGAGATTATGCCCGAGCAGGCGGATCTCCGACAGGCTGATCCTTCACGATCATAAACCTTAAAGTGATGTTGGAAATAACCGAGCGCGCCATTTGTTTGTCGATGATCTCTTAAAGAAGAACCGCCTGCTAAAAGCGCGCGCTGCAAGACATCTTTGATGGCAGGTGGCAAACGCATCAGTTTCTTTGATGGCGCGCCAGTAAATAAGACGAGGTCGCCGGCAACGGCAAGCGGCGATAGGCGCGCTTCAAATAGGGCTTCACAAACATAAATATTTCCAAGGCCTGCAATAAGATATTGATCGAGCAAGGCTGACTTAATGGACGTTTTTTTGCTTTGAAACGCTTGCGCAAGAAAATTAGCGTCTAGATCTTTGCTCAAGGGCTCAACGCCTAGTTTTGCAAAATAAGGATGCGTATTAAGTTCTGGCGTAGGGATCAGCATCATAAAGCCAAAGCGTCTTGGATCGTTGTAAGTAATGCGCATGCCTGTTGAAAGATGAAAAACAATATGATCATGCGCTGCGGCGTGTTGGCGGCGATGATGGAAAAGCCCGGGCTTATGCGTGTCCACACGAAATGAGCCGCTCATTCCCAAATGCATGACGAGGCTTTCGCCGTTACTCATTTCAGCAATGAGATATTTGGCGCGACGACGCAAATCTCGAATGGTTTGACCGCTCAAACGTGCGCTAAAATTAGGCGGCAAGGGAAATCTCAAGTCTAGCCGGCGTTGTTCGACGCGATCGATTTGCACGTTCATCATCGCCGGAGCCAGGCCGCGCCGGACGGTTTCGACCTCTGGAAGTTCTGGCACGCGCTGATTTTCCCTATTTTACGGCTTGCTGGAGGGCTGGGTTTGGTTGGCTACACTCACCCATAGCCTTCCACGCCATGAGAGGTTATACCCCTGTGATCTTTTTCGTTACATGGGCGACCAATGACTAAATCCAACTCCAATCGGGAGGGTTCAACCCATTTCGGTTATTCCGAGGTGCCGCTTTCCCAGAAGCAACATCTTGTTGATGATGTCTTTCACAAAGTCGCTCAGCGTTATGACGTCATGAATGACTTGATGTCAGGAGGGC
>DAIRFH010000058.1:0-12576 GCA_036795145.1 Methylocystis sp.
TTCAATACGCCAAAAGAAAAACGCACACTCGATTATATCACAGGTCGGTTCGGCTAAAGCTGATAGCCAGCAAGACAAGAGCAAGGATTGAGCAAATGAGCGATCATATCGTCAAGTCATATGACCGCGATCTTGAGGACATGGGACGAAATATTGCCGAAATGGGTGGCCTAGCGGAGAAGATGCTGGCAGAGGCGATGGAAGCCTTGACGCATCTTAATGTTGATGTCGCTCAACGTGTGATTGCAACCGACGCGCGGCTTGATGTCTTGCAGCGTGAAATTGAAGAAAAAGCTATTCTCACCATAGCGCGTCGCCAGCCGCTGGCTGTAGATTTGAGAGAATGCATTGCCGCCATACGTATCTCTGGCGACATTGAGCGGATCGGTGATCTTGCCAAGAATATTTCAAGGCGCGCGTTAAAAATCGCCTCTGAGTCTCGCGTCACGCGCGCGGCTGTTGGGTTAAGATCAATGCAAGAAATTGCCGCGTCGCAGCTAAAGGATTGTCTTGATTCCTATGCGCAGCGCGACGTCGATCAAGCACGTCTTGTTTGGGAAAATGACGCGCATCTGGATGCGCTTGAAGATTCTGTTTTTCGTGATCTCCTGACCTTTATGATGGAAGATCCGCGTAACATTTCTTTTTGCACCCATCTGTTGTTCTGCTCCAAAAATCTAGAGCGCATTGGCGATCACACAACTAATATCGCCGAAACCATCATCTATCTCATTACAGGCGAGCCGGCTCCTTTTGAGCGGCCCAAGGGTCGTCCATCCAGTCTCGAGGCGGCAAATGGCGAGGCCGCTCAATGATTGATATGGCTTTGGAGCAACAACAACGCGATCTAAAAAGTGATCGTGCGCCACGCATTCTTGTTGTTGAAGATGAAGCGCCGCTAGCTTATCTGCTGGTTTATAATCTGGAAGCCGAAGGCTATCAGGTTGAACATGTCGATAATGGCGATGAAGCAGAATTGCGCATTGCCGAGTCTCCGCCAGATCTTCTTGTTCTTGACTGGATGCTGCCAGGCGTCTCAGGACTTGAAATCTGTCGTCGTCTGCGCGCGCGCGAAAATGCGCGCGATTTGCCTGTTATTATGTTGACAGCGCGCGGCGAGGAAAATGAGCGCGTGCGTGGCCTTTCCGTTGGCGCCGATGATTATGTTGTCAAGCCTTTCTCAACGCCCGAGCTAATGGCGCGTGTGCGCGCCTTGCTGCGTCGCGCGCGGCCTGAACGCGTTGCATCGAAGCTGGTGTTGGGCGATCTGGATCTTGATCGTGATACGCGTCGTGTTCGACGCGCTAATCGTGAGATTCACCTAGGACCAACAGAATTTCGCTTGCTCGAATATTTCATGGAAAAACCAGGACGCGTTTTCACACGCGCGCAACTGCTCGATAGCGTTTGGGGCATGTCAGCAGAGATTGATGAGCGCACGGTTGACGTGCATGTTGGCCGCTTACGTAAAGCTCTCATTCGTGGTCGGGAAAAAGACCCGATCCGTACAGTGCGCGGCGCCGGCTATTCCTTCGACGAAACCTATACCAAAGAATGAAAAGTCGCGATTAGGCGCTACGCGTGTTTTTTGCAACATCGCGTGCGCGGCGGCGATCTTGTGACGGCTGATAAGCCACACGCGCATGATAGGCGCAATAAGGACCTTCGCCGATGGGCGAGGGGCCGCCACAGAAGCGAAACTCTGGGGTTGTTGGATCTCCCATTGGCCAACGACACATGGATTCGCGCAACTCCATAAGCGTTACGCGTTCTGACATGGGAATAACGACTTCTTCTTCAGGACGAATGCGCGGTGCGGCATATATCTGCGGCGCAAATGAAAGCGCGACATTGCCGGCAATCACATGGCTGCTGCTGCGCGGTTGCGCAGGTTGACGCGGGGCTTTTGCAACGCGTGGACGCGATGACACAACAGTCTTGGCGCGTTCCGCCAATCCAAGTCTATGGATTTTCCCGATCACAGCATTGCGGGTGATGCCCGCGCCAAGTTCTGCCGCAACCTGACTCGCGCTGAGACCGTCGCTCCATAATTTTCGCAACAGTTCGACGCGTTCATCAGTCCAAGACATGCTTCCTCCATCCAGCGAATGTGAGCTTAAATCATGAGACGTCGCTCACGCACGCAACATCAGTTGAAACTGACCACGCATTAACGCTGAGCGATACTCAAAAAATCGACGACGTAACAAAAGTATTTACGTCGGCTGCAAACATTGCTCATTACTAGAATCATGGCGCGCATTGGCTTGCAAGCGCATGAGCGCGTTCTCAACAGGCTTTGCGCGCTTAAGGCGGACTTATCACCAGAGAACATAGCAGCACGCGCCAGCAAGAGCTGGCGTCGCGCTCATGAGGCGCGCCGTTCATGACGAGATAGTTCCATGGCTTCAAGGTGTTGCAGCACAGGATTTGACCGCGTGGCTTCCTGTGCTTAAAATCATGTCTGTAACTGCCGCCCCGCAACGGGCGGCGCTTTGTTTTTGTAGCCCCATAAGGCTTTGGGTTTCGCTGTACGCTTGCGGCGTCTGCGTCTCCTTACCTGGCGTCTAAGGAGCGAGATTGTGACCTCTGCGCTTTATCCGACCTATGTGCGCGCCAATATTGAATTCGAACGCGGCGAGGGGCCCTGGCTTTTTGCTCAAAATGGCGATCGCTACCTTGATTTTTGCTCTGGCGTCGCCGTCTTATCGCTTGGCCATAATCATCCCCATCTTGTTGCAACGTTGAAAGCTGCAGCCGAAAAACCATGGCATGTGTCTAATTTGTTTCGGATCCCACAAGGAGAGAAATTAGCAGAGCGTCTGGTGAGCGCCACTTTTGCCGACTTGGTTTTTTTCACAAATTCAGGCGCAGAGGCTGTTGAATGCGCAATTAAGACTGCGCGTAAATATCATGCGGCTAATGGCGCGCCAGAGCGGTTCCGATTGATCACCTTTGAGGGCGCCTTTCATGGTCGCACGCTGGCGACAATCGCTGCGGGCGGCAATAAAAAATACATTGATGGTTTCGGGCCAGCTGTAGAGGGCTTCGATCAAACGCCATTCGGCGATTTGGCGGCGGTGGAGGCTGCGATCACGCCGGCAACGGCGGGGGTCTTGCTTGAGCCTGTGCAAGGTGAGGGCGGTCTACGAGTTTTTCCTCCTGAGTTTTTACAAAATTTACGCAACTTATGCGACCTGCGCGGACTGCTGCTCGTATTCGACGAAGTTCAATGCGGCGTAGGCCGTACGGGACGCTTTCTTGCCTGTGAACACGCTGGGGTAAAGCCTGATATTGTTGCTTTAGCTAAGGGCTTAGGCGGCGGCTTTCCAATTGGCGCATGCCTTGCGACCAAGGAAGCGGCCAAAGGCATGATCGCCGGCGCCCATGGCTCCACTTTTGGCGGCAACCCGCTTGCCGCCTCCATTGGCGGCGGCGTTCTTGACGTGGTTTTGAGTGAGGGCTTTCTTCCTCATGTCGCGCAAATGGGAAACAAACTGCGGCAGAGTCTTTTGAGCTTGAAAGAAAAGTTTCCAGATCTCATCACAGAGATTCGCGGCGAAGGCTTGATGTTTGGCATAAAACTATCTGTGCCAAATGGTGAGTTCGTTATCGCAGCGCGCGAAGAAAAACTTCTCAGTGTCCTTGCAGGCGATAATGTCGTGCGTCTTCTTCCACCGCTGGTCATTGATGAAACGCACATTGTAGAAGCTTGCAATCGGCTTGAGGCGGCTTGCGTGAGACTGCAAGCGCAAGGAGGGCGTCAATGACTGCGCTTTTGCCGTCGTCTCCGCGTCATTTTCTCGATCTTAGTGAGGTTTCGAGCAAAGATCTGCGTCATATCATTGAACATGCAAAAACGCTCAAAGCCAGACGCGTGAAGGGTACGCCAACCCAAGATCGGCCGCTTGCAGGCAAATATCTCGCCATGGTCTTTGATAAGCCCTCGACCCGCACCCGCGTTTCTTTTGATATCGCTATGCGTGACTTGGGCGGCGAGACGATCATCCTCACTGGCAAAGAGATGCAAATTGGCCGCGGCGAAACCATTGCCGATACAGCGCGTGTTTTGTCGCGTTTTGTTGATGCAATCATGATCCGCATTCTTTCGCATGAGGATCTAACAGAACTTGCCCGTCATGCGAGCGTGCCAGTGATCAATGGGCTTACAAAGTCTTCGCACCCCTGTCAGCTGATGGCTGATATTTTAACATTTGAAGAGCATCAAGGTCCGATCGCTGGGCGAACAGTCGCCTGGGTCGGCGATGCGAATAATGTGCTGACAAGCTGGGTGCATGCAGCAGAGCGATTTGGTTTTACGATCAATGCCGCCACGCCTACCGAATTGGCGCCAGACATGCAACTAATTGAATGGGCGCAACGCAATCATGTTGCGTTTAATGTTATGCAGGATCCGCGCGACGCTGTCACTGGCGCTGACGCTGTGATAACCGATTGCTGGGTGTCAATGGGCGATAAGGACGAAGAAATGCGCCGACGTATTCTTACGCCATATCGCGTTGACGCGAAGCTGATGCAGCTTGCTTCCAAAGATGCTGTTTTCATGCACTGCCTGCCGGCGCATCGCGGCGAAGAAGTAACCGATGAGGTTATCGATGGTCCTCGGTCGGTTGTCTTTGATGAGGCTGAAAATCGGCTACATGCGCAAAAAGGCATTTTAACCTGGTGTCTTCGTCAGGATGCCGCTTTATGATGCCGCAGGCGCAAAGTCGCTTAGCATCAAAAGAACCCCATGACGATGCGCTGCTGCCTTTTGCCATTGAGCCGCTTGATCTGCGGGGCCGCGTCGTGCGCTTGGGTCCCACTGTCAATGCAATCTTGTCGCATTATCATTATCCGCCCCCGGTAGCGCGGTTGCTCGGAGAAGCTGTGACGCTTGCAGCTTTACTTGGCGCGCTGTTGGAGTCTCATGGACGATTTCAACTCCAAACGCGGAGCGATGGCGTCGTTGACATGATGGTTGTTGATTATGACGCGCCCGGAAAACTTCGAGGCTTTGCGCGTTTTGACGCACAGCGTTTGGCGAAAGCTGATGACATATCGCCGACGGCTGTGTTGGGACGCGGTCATTTGGCGCTGACGATTGAGCGAGAGCAAGACGCAGCGCGATATCAAGGCGTGGCACCGCTAGAAGGCGAAAGTCTCGCTGAGGCTGCGCATATATATTTCAGACAATCTGAACAAATCCCCTCCTATGTGAGATTAGCTGTTGGGGAAGTTGTCACCCCACAGGGACGCAGTTGGCGCGCTGGGGGAATTTTGCTGCAATATTTGCCTAAGGGCGGCGCACCGGTCAAAGATCTCGCGCCAGGAGATGCGCCGGCTGGCGTCTTGATTGAAGAAGATGACGCTGACGCATGGACCGAAGGTCAGGCCCTTGCTGCAACGGTTGAGGATCACGAGCTTATTGAGCCAAGTCTCTCCAGCGAAACCTTGCTCTATCGCTTGTTTCATGAGCGGGGCGTGAAAGTTTATCCCGAACGTCAGCTGTCGGAGTTTTGTCGCTGCTCGCAAGAGCGAATTGAAAAACTGCTGCAAAGTTTTTCAGTGCAAGAACGACGCGATATGATTGGCGATGACGGATCCATTGGCGTTACATGTGAATTTTGCGCCATCCACCGCAGTTTTGATCCGGCGGCGTTTGTCTAAGCGCTTCATCAACATGACCCCAATCAACGGAGATCTTGGATGAGTGAAGAATTTGCTTTTGCGCCGCCGTTGCGCCCGAGTGTAACGATTGCGGGGAGCCCTCAGCGTTTTCCTGTCAGACGCATTTTTTGCGTCGCGCTAAATTATGCTGACCATGCGCGTGAGATGGGAAAGGAACCCGCCCGAGACGCGCCTTTTTTCTTTTCAAAACCAGCTGACGCCCTTGTTGCGGATGGTGCGACAATTCCATATCCAACCATGACTCATGATCTTCATCATGAAATTGAACTCGTTGCCGCGGTGGCTGCGGGGGGCGTCAATATTCCAGTTGCTCAGGCGCGGACTTGCATCTTTGGCTATGCTGTTGGCCTTGATCTAACGCGGCGGGATCTTCAAACGGCGGCGCGCAATCATGGCAAGCCATGGGATATGTCCAAAGGGTTTGATTCTTCTGCGCCTGTTGGCGCGATCCACCCGCTTCACTCATGCGGTCATCCTGAGCGCGGCAGGATTGCCTTGAGCGTTAACGGCGTCGTGCGTCAGCAGGGTGATCTCGCTGATATGATTCATGGCGTTCCAGAAATCATTGCGGTCTTATCGCAGTATGTTGCGCTGGCTGCAGGAGATCTAATTTTCACAGGCACGCCTGCAGGTGTTGGTCGGCTCAATCCTGGCGATCGGCTCGATGGCGAAATTTCAGGCGTCGGGCGGGTAAATCTGACAATTGGAAATTAAGGCGGGTTGCGCTTTGCAGTTAATCCCGGCTATTTGCTCCCTATTGGATCGCCGACGCGCGAGTTTCTCACGATGACGCAGCCGGTCGATCTCGACCCCGAAAACTGGGATGACTTTCGCGACAAGAGCCATCAGGCGCTTGATGCGATGATTGATTATCTACGAGACGTCCGAAAGCGGCCTGTATGGCTTGCGCCAAGCGATGAGGCTCAGGCGCGCTTTAACAGCGAGCTGCCGCAAGATGGGCGGGATTTTCCGGCTGTGCTTGAGGACTTTGATCGTTTCATCAAGCCCTTCGCCACAGGCAATATCCATCCCATGTTCATGGGCTGGGCTCAAGGCGCCGGCACGCCTGTTGGCATGATCGCCGAGATGCTTGCGGCAGGGATGAATTCTAATTGCGGCGGCCGCAATCATATCGCCATCACTGTCGAGAAACAGATTGCCCGCTGGATGGCGCAGGCCTTCGACTTTCCAGATCAAGCCAGCGGTATTTTCGTCACCGGCGCGTCCATGGCGAATTTTCTGTCGCTGCTTGTGGCGCGTGACCAGGCCTATGGCGACAATGACGTCAGACTGAACGGCTTGCGCGCAATCGATACGCAAATGATCGCCTATGCCTCCTGCGAGGCTCATAATTGCGTGCGGCAGGCCATGGAGCTTGCGGGACTTGGCGCGCGCCATCTACGCCTTATCCCGTCAGATGAAAACCGCATGATGAAAATCCATGATCTTGGTGTCGCGATTGCCGCAGATCGCGCTGCGGGATTCAAACCTTTTATGATTGTGGGCACGGCGGGAACGGTTGATACAGGCGCAATTGACCCGCTGGATCAACTTGCCGACGTCGCGCATAGCGAAGACATGTGGTTTCATGTCGATGGGGCCTTTGGCGCGCTTGCTGCGCTCTCGCCGCAACTAAAACCGTTGATTAAAGGTCTTGAACGCGCTGACAGCATCGCCTTTGATTTTCATAAATGGCTACATGTTCCCTATGACGCTGGATTTTTTCTGGTTCGCGATCCAGACGCCCACAAACGCGCCTTTGCCGCAAACGCCGCTTACCTTACGCGCGCGCCGAGGGGGCTTGCTGGTGGTGATGTTTGGCCCTGCGACCTTGGCCCTGATCTGTCGCGCGGTTTTCGCGCACTAAAAACTTGGCTCACAATCGAAACTTTTGGCGCCCGTAAACTCGGCCAATGTATCGCCCAGACCTGTCAGTTGGCGCAGCGTCTAGAGCGTTGGATCACCCAATCAGAACGTTTTTTTATGCGTGCTCCAGTGACGTTGAACATTGTGTGCTTTGGCGTGCGGGATGATGCAGATGGTGCGCTGGCGCGCGAAATTGTCATGGAGCTCCATGAACGGGGCGAGGCGGCGCCCTCTTTGACGATCGTCGATGGACAGGCTGCTATCCGTGCTGCAATCCTCAATCACCGCACGCGCGAAGAAGATATTGACGTCTTCATAAATTTTCTGGAGGCGGCATTGAAGCGCGCGCGAAAAGAACCGCACTCGCAAAAGGCGATGAGAGAGCCGCCGCATGGGCCGGGAAAGACACGGCTCTCTCAAGACTAGAGGAGGTGGCCTAAGTAGAATCAGCCAATTGCCTCTGCGCAACACACACATGTTATCCTAGACCGCGCTTGCTCCCATTCATCGCCTCACGCATAGTGATCAGATCATGTCGCCGCCGCCAACCAATCGCCGCCCTGCCAGTTCGTCTAAAGATGCGCCGCAAGAGCCTTTCAAACGCGCCGTCGCAGGAACAATGCGAGCAATGGCCCGAACGCCGCAGCTTGATGTCGGCTATGCCCCTGACCGTCCCTCTCTGCTGGCTGGGCCGGATGGCGCGAAGGCGCGCTTGACGGAGCCGCCGCGAAAGCTGACGCCGCGCGATGCAGCAATTTTACGTGGCCAGTCGGATTCATTCGCCCTGCGTTTGGCCTGTCATAACGACGCCCTGCATCGTCATTACGCGCCGGACACGGCTGAAGCGCGCGCCGTTTACGATGCGCTAGAGCAGGCGCGAGTTGAATCGATTGGCGCGAAGCGGATGGCGGGCGTAGCAGCAAATATTGGCGCCATGCTGGATGATCGTTTTCAACGCGGGCATAGCGAACAGATCACACATCGCGAGGATGCGCCCATTGAAGACGCCCTTGCGTTGATGGCGCGTGAACGGTTGACGGGTTTGGCGCCGCCGCCGCATGGAGCCAAGATCGTCGAGATGTGGCGCGAAGTGATTGAAGAACGCGCCGGTCAGGACCTCAACCGCCTCAGCGGCGCACTTGAAGATCAACGGCATTTTGCTCAGATCGTAAGAGATTTGCTAACAAATCTAGAGATGTCGAGTGGCGCGCCGCCAGAAGAAACAGAACAGTCAGAAGATAATGATGAGCCGCCTCAAAATCCTGATGACAGCGAGAGTGAGGATCAAGAGGAAGAGAGCGCTAAAAGCGCTGCTGACCTAGAGACAGCTCTTGCCTCTGAAGACGCGGAGCTGCAGGGCGAGAGCGAGGCTGCAGACGCCCCATATGGTGAAACAGAAGAAGACTCTGATGCAGGCGATCTTGATGAGGCTACAGATGCGCGTCGGCCGCAATTGCCCTCTGCAGAGCGTTCAGGCGCCGATTATCATGCCTATTCAACAAAATTCGACGAGACGGTGCGGGCTGAAGAACTCTGCGATATTGAAGAGCTAGATCGGCTGCGATCTTATCTCGACAAGCAACTTCTACATCTGACTTCCGTCGTCGGTCGTTTGGCCAACAGGTTGCAACGACGGCTTATGGCCCAGCAAAACCGTTCTTGGGAGTTTGATCTTGAAGAGGGGATGCTTGATCCAGCCAGGTTGCCGAGGATTATTATTGACCCGCAACAGCCACTCTCTTTCAAGCGCGAGAAGGATACAGATTTTCGCGATACAGTCGTCACTTTGCTGCTCGATAATTCCGGGTCAATGCGGGGGCGTCCAATTACAGTTGCCGCCACTTGTGCCGATATTCTTGCGCGCACGCTTGAACGTTGCGGCGTTAAAGTCGAGATATTGGGCTTCACAACGCGCGCATGGAAGGGCGGTCAGTCGCGCGAGCTTTGGATGAATGAGGGTAAAAAATCCAATCCCGGCCGCCTGAATGATATTCGCCACATCATTTACAAAGCGGCAGACGCGCCGTGGCGTCGGGCGCGCCGCAACCTCGGCTTGATGATGCGAGAGGGGCTTTTGAAGGAAAACATTGATGGTGAAGCGCTTGATTGGGCTCATCGACGATTGCTTGCGCGTTCCGAGCAAAGACGGATCTTAATGATGATTTCCGATGGGGCGCCAGTCGACGACTCGACGCTCTCGGTTAATCCTGGCAATTATCTGGAACGTCATCTGCGTCAAATTATCCATGATATCGAAACGCGTTCGCCCGTGGAGCTGATAGCAATTGGCATCGGCCACGACGTTACGCGATACTACAGGCGCGCCGTTACGATCGTTGACGCGGAAGAGCTCGGCGGCGCGATGACGGAAAAGCTCGCTGAGCTCTTTAGCGATAACCTCGCCTGATCTTAGGCTTTTAACCGCATTCAATAAAAAATTAAAAAAAAGTAAATATTTTTTGCAACGAATCTGATCGCCGTGCGTTTGGCCATTAGCGACAGGTGAAAAATCGCCGTAAGAGCGTGTTTCCGTGTTGCCGGTCAGGGAGAGTGTGACATGGCGTTCATTAGTGACAAGCGTAGCGCCCGTAATGGCGCATCAGAATATGAGAAACTTGCCTGTGTGGCTGCAATCTGCGCCCTCGCGTCCCTACCGTTGGCATTTTGCGCGGCACTGACAATTTGGGGCGCCTAGCCTAGTTTTTATGTAGCACTGAATAAGCGCTCCAATTGTCATTCACGAGCCGTCGCCGATTGGCCATTCTCCTTTGAAAGTCGCGCCCTTATTGTCGTGAGCGATGACGGAAATCGTTTTTGCGCCGGTTCGCGCATAGGAAAATCTAAAGTTGGGATCCTCTGACAGAGAAATCCCGCCCTCCATTACAAAGATGGTGTCGTCGCCCTGACGAACCTCCACCTTGTCGATATAATGGGCGGGTATGTAGAGGCGTGTCAGCTGATCCATCTGCATGCCAGAATTATTGGGGTGGCGGATCATAATTTGCGCCTCCAATAAGTTTGGGTCCGCAGTTTTAAAGGCGCGATATTTCATTTGTCCGAGATGAGCCTTGGCTTGGTCCTGATCTTTAATCGCCGGAGCCGAACAGCCACCTGCCGCTTTGACGAATTTGGCGTCGACATGCAAGCGATCATCGAGGCTTTGGGCAACAGCATGAACATGGGTGTAAGAATTTACTCTGACCCGCGTCTCAATAAAGCTGACATGAGCTTTTTGTCCCAGGGTGAAGGCGGCCGCCATCGGCATAGGATTTTCATCAATCACCAGCGTTGCCGACTTTACCTCTGATGGGTCGTTAAAGCGGATCGCAACTGGAACGATTGCGGCGTCTTCGGCGCGCGACGGCGCCTCAAGCGTCACGACGCCGTCTCCGACTATAAGGGGCCGATCTTGAAAAAGATCCTTTACTAGGCCAGGCCAAGGATCGCTTGGCTGTGTCTGCGCAATACTGCTGCTGCCAAACGCCAGGGCCAGCATCGCAACGTTTATCAAGCAAGCGCGCAGGCTGTTAAGCATTTTGCGATCAGCCTTTTACAATTGTGAGAGCAATAATAGGCAATACCATGGGTCTCTTCATGCAAAATCTCAATTCCTGCTGTGGGGCTGATCCCTCACAGCATCAAGGCGTTTCCCACTCAAGCTCGGCATAGCCGGCAGTGGCGTTACGCGCGTGATAATTTTCAAATAACCGCCATTTTGCGCCTTCCTCTTGCGCGACTGATTTTACTGCTTCGCTAACGCCCGTGCCTTTTTTAATAGCCTGCCGCAAATCTAATGTTAGCCGGTTAAGATAGATGCGTTGCGCGTCAAGCGCTTCAGGCCAGGCGCCAATCATTGGTCCATGGCCCGCGACCACTCGTACGGCAGGGATGCGTGCGAGCTGATCGGCGACGTCTAGAAAACCAAGCAGGCTGCCATCAACAACTGGCGTGTGCTTAAGGAAAAGCAGGTCGCCGGCAAATAATGTTTGGCTGACGTCATCTAAAATTGTGAGATCACAATCGCTGTGCGCTGTTTTCCAGGCGGTCAGTTGGAGTTTTCGCCCCCCAAGATCAAGCATCATTTTCTCAGAGACCGTGAGTGTGGGCGCGATGATCTCCACCTCATCAATCAAAGAGCCCATGACAGTCTTAAAAGACGACAAATAATATGGGCCGCGCATAACCAGCGCGCGCGGAAGGTTAATGTGGCCAACAAAGGTGACGCCAGCAGCTACAAAGGCTTTATTGCCAAAAACATGATCTGGATGCGCATGCGTATTGATCACATAGCGGATTGGTTTTGATGTTTTCTCTCTGAGCGCATGGAGAAACGCCCGAGCTTCAACAAGACTGCCGCCGGTATCGATAATGGCGACTGAGTCGTCGCCAACAATTGCGCCGAGATTAGCGATTCCGCCGAGGTTTTCGGCTGACATCATCGCTGTTTCCCCTTGGTGCGCATAAACGCCTGGCGCAATCTCTTGCAATGAGAAGCCTTGTTGCGCTTGCGCGCCGCGGCTTGGCGAAAGGAACACAGCAATAACCGCACCAAAGATCAAGAATTTATATAACATTCTGAAACCAATAGCCTTTAGGCACAGCCTCGATGCTTGCGGACAAGATCATAACATGTTGTTTTTTACGATTGCGATTCATGTAGCGCCGACATATTATCCCGGCCGTTTCCGAGTTAAAAACAACTTCCGGCGGGGAACCGGAAGCACCTCGGCGCCGCAGAGTTCTAAGCTTTGCGGATGCTGAACAATAATGGAAAACGCCTTCCCATCGTTGAGGCGCCAAAAGGGCGCGGTGTCAGAGATGGCGCAGAAAGCGCCGCGTGACGCCGTCAGGAGGAAAAGCTCATGCAAAAGCTTCTGTTGTCGACTTCGTTCGGTATTCTTGCGCTCGCTGCTGCCGGCGTTGCGAGAGCCGATGACTTGCTTACTCTTCAGAAAGACTCGAAACAATGGGTGTCGCCGACAGGCGATTACGCCAATGTGCGTCATTCGAGCCTGAAGC
>DAIRFH010000059.1:0-12323 GCA_036795145.1 Methylocystis sp.
GAGGCCCCCCGAAGGTCAAGCGCCAAGATGGCGGCTCAATGGGGTGGCCCACGACGCCCATTTTACCTGTGCCACACACAATGTCAGGCGCTGTCTGGGTTGGGGCACAGGCTGAATAAAGCGTGTTGGTTCCAACGAGTGAGCCATAAGCATA
The DNA here is from genome assembly GCA_036795145.1 of Methylocystis sp. Lineage (GTDB taxonomy): Bacteria > Pseudomonadota > Alphaproteobacteria > Rhizobiales > Beijerinckiaceae > Methylocystis. The sequence goes on from DAIRFH010000059.1 coordinate 155, forward strand.
GGCAATTTGCTGTGAACGGGAATTGAGCGCATTGAAGACGTCAAGTTGTAATTTCCAACCCTGGTCCCAGCGATAGCCGGCGCGTAAGTTCACCGTGCCAATGGCCGGGCTTTTGAAATAGCCATCTTCCGTGAGCGATCTTGGCGCAATGTAGCGATATTTAGCGACGCCGAACCAGCCAGTCGACTCGCCCAACTCCATAGATCCCGTGGCGACGACAGGTGTGGCGTTAATGAGATAATTTCCCGGTCCATTACCCTGAAAAGTGCCATAGGGGATTGCCTCAGGCGTCAGCATCTGTCCGTAATAGTCTAGCGCGCCACTCCAATCATACCCTCTGAAACGAGCTTTGACCGCGGTAATATCTGCTTCAAATGCCGCCCAGGAGATGGGACGATAATGATTGGTAAACTCAATACCCACGCGATCTGCGCCGCGGGCTATCATTGTATTGCCAGTATCGCCTTCAAAGATATTTTCCGTTTGCGTGCGCATGAAGAAAAAGGTCGCCGCGCTCTCCAGGCCCTCAACAGCTTTTGTTTTCACACCGACTTCTGCGCCCGTTGAAGGAGATAGCAAATTTTGTCTCTTAACAGGCGTGTAGCCGTAATTGTCGGCCAGTTCATTGGTGGAATAAGTTTGCGTTGTTGAACGAAAATCGTTGGAGTGGAAACCACGCCCAAAGTTCAGATAGAAATCCGTTTTATTGTCCCAGGGATTAATAACGACCGAGCCTTTTGGGCTGATCAGCTGCGCTGTTGTCGCGCCATTATTAAAGGGCGCTGTCCAAATGTGAAAAGGCTGTCCAGTGATTGAATTGCCGCCTGAGTCATAAGGTCCATAATCTGGCGCAAAGGGACTGCCGACGACAGGTGAGTTCGCGTAAGTTTGAAGACCGTTATTGCTACCCCAATAATAGTCCCACCGCGCACCGACCGTTGTTTTTAGCCATGGCGCCCATTTTGTTTTGAAGTCTGTCAAAAGGCTGGTGTTGGCTTCGCCGACGAGATCGCTGCGAATGATATTAAACATTTGACGTGAGACTTCATTGCCCAGTCCAACGCGAATATCGTCATAGCGGCTTTGAAAGCCAAAGCGCAGCTCCGACTCTTTATTGAGAAGATCAAACTTCAGTGTGTGATAGGCATTGGCGCCAATCATCGTGCGGCGATCAAATTGCCGAAACTGATCGCCAATCCAAGGATCGGGATATTGCAGAAAATACGTAAAATCATTGTTGAGGCCGAGCGTAGAATGCATCGCAAAAGCTTCAACGCGCGTTTTATAAGTTGACGTTTCTTGCGCCCAATGGCCTGAAACACTGAAGCGTGTTGTTTCACCGCCATCTTTGGGATTGAGCGTTCCCCAACGGGACATTTGACCCGATGAAATCAAATTCAATGGGATTTGATCCGTTGAGTTCCAACGGTTGGCGTAAGCCATACCCATAATCGAGAGGCCGTTATTTTCCTCTCCCTGTGTGTAGCGCAGAACGCCGTTAATTTTATGGGCGCTGTTTGGGGTGGTCCAGGGACCATTATAAGTTGAAATTTCTCCTGCGCCCAAAATATCGCCATTGGCGAAGGACCAGGATTTCATGCCAAATTGTCTACCATAACCAAAGGCGCCGCCCGTTGACGTAAAAACGCCCTCGGGAACGCGGTGAAGATATTGCATGCGAATGGTGCCGGCGTTTGAAAAGTCGCCATCTTCAACATTATAGGGACCTTTGCGCGCATCAACTGTTTCGAGTAGTTCTGGCATAACGAAGTTTGCGTCGGCGTAGCCTTGACCATGTCCATGCGTGCGCATGTTGAGCGGCATTGAATCAAGATAAAGGGCGAGGTCTGTGCCGTGATCAAGGTCAAAACCGCGCAGATAATATTGGTTTGCTTTGCCTTCACCAGAATGCTGCGTAACGGCCAGCCCAGGGACAACTTCTAACGCCTCGCCAGGCCGAAAGGCCGGTAAAACATTCACTTGGCCGCCAGTAAAGACACGCTCACTTGAGGAGTCTAAGTTTGTTGGAACGCGCGGATAATTAATGCGCGGACCTAAAATAGTGCTTTGAAGGGCGGAGGATTGATAGCCGTCATTTGGATCAATCGGCGATGGGCTTGCCAATGCAACGACTGGGGACGGAAGTCTTTGTGCGACTATTGGTAGTTTTGGTTTTGGCAGATGTTTGTGCGGAACAGATACAATTTTCCGATGTCCGCCAACATCGATTGTCGGCAATGAAACCGTGTGAGCTTTTGCGTCAGCTGATGCGAGCATAGAGACGAGCGCAATCGCAGAAACCTTTGCCTTACGCCTGCGGGCCATGCATCCCTCATCACATCTATTTCTGCGCTCTTTTGACGATTACTTGTCATATCCCTCGCCATTCGCGTCAATTGTGAAGTTACGCATTCAGGCTCGATTATTACTGGCTGTGGCATCCTTGCAACAGTTTCTGATAGATCAATTAGGCTAAAAGTAATTAAAGTGGTCGCTAGTTTGAAAAACTAATAGCCTGTCATTTCAAGGTAGCCGACGCCCTCTTGCGTGCCAGTAAAGCGAATAGGGCCTTCCCAGTACGGGATGGTCGTCAACATCCAGCTGTTAGGATTTAATGGATTTGTTAAAATTTCAAAATTGTGGCTTCGTACGCCTATACGCCAGCGCGTAGGCGCTTTATGGCCAGCATAGTTGGTTTCATCGAGTGGCTGGAGCGTAATGTCATCATTCTTCAGAAGGCTTGTTTGGCCGTCAGATGAGATCCAGTTTCCTGAGATATAATCCCGTAAACCGCGTAGGCGAAAAAGCATTAATTTGGCGCCATCTTTGAGATGAAGCGAAAACCAGTCCCAGCCTTTTTGATCGGGAGAAAGTATTTGACTGCTCCATTCACGATCCATCCATCCAAGGCCTGAAACTTTTATTGCGCGCCCTTGAATAATCAGCTCTCCATCAATTTTAAAATAAGGCTGACTATAATAATATGAGGCTTGGCCATTTTCTGACTTAAGACTGTATCCAGCTTCTCCTTGAAGAACGAAGGGTCCAGAACGTATTAAATTGAGCCGATAAGTAAAATCTTGGCCTGTTGCCGTTGCAATTGCCGTTAAAAATTCCTGATCTTGGGCTGTGAATGACCAGTCGTCGATGTAGGCGTGAAAGGGTTTAATCTCGACGCCTGCTTGACCGACGCCGCCGCGTCCAATTGTTTGTGTGTAATAATGGGCATGCGCACTTGTGACAGCCGCGTGACCCATCCAAATTGAGGGATCCTCCCAGTCATTTTTGCTGTATGGTTCGTCGCTATGACGAAATAGCGTCCACTGAGAGCCATAATTTTCGCCATCACTCCCGTGCAAGTTTGTTGTTAAATACCACCATTCTGTTCGAAAGTTAATATGAGAACCGTGATCTTTAGGGAAGAGGATTGAGCCGCCTATTTGCGGCGATTCAAAATGACTGCTTGATGCTTTTAGATCCTGCAAAGATTGTGCGTAAGAGGCTTGCAGAAAAGAAGCGCTTAGATAAATAACGATAGCCAATAGAATCCTAGCGTTCATTAGAAAAAGCTTTCAGCAGTGAGGCCGGAGTGCTTTTTGACAGACGCATCACTGGCGCAATTGCAGCAAATAATCCTGTCAGTAGAGCAATCAAAAAAACTATCATCCATTGCAGCGGAAAAAAATGCATCGGAAGCCGCCAGCCAAAGGCTAGAACATTAATGATTGTCACTAATCCCCATGAAAGGAATAGTCCCAAAGGTATTGCCATAATGGCGACGCATGCAGAAAATAATAGGATTCGGATAAGCTCTAACCTTGCAAGTGCGCTTATTGTAATACCGATTGCCCATACAGGCGCAATCTGCGTCAAGCGTAAGTTACTAAGTGTGATCAGACTGGAAAACAGCGCAACAGCTGAAACGATTAGCGTTAGTGTATTGAGTGCAGTTGTTATTGTAAAAGTGCGTTCAAAAATTTCTTTAGAGATCGTCTTTACCTCTGCTTGATCAACGACACGGATAATTTTTGCGCCAAATGTTTGATGTAGTTGTTCTATAATAGTTTTGATGGAGTCTGGCGCCACGCGCAGGCTGTAATGCGTGCCGGATGTATCAGAAAAATGCTTTATTAGCCGTTCATGATCAATTCTTATTTGTCCTTTTGGATTGCCATAATCTGAAAATACGCCAACAATCTTGACGCGCCAATTTTTGTTAGGGGTTGGTAGTTCTAAGAATGCCCCAACTCCGAGTTTTAGTCGATGAGATAATTGTTCACTGATAAGAATGGCGTCTGTTTCTTGAAGCTCATTCCATACGGCATCATGCGCTTGGAGTAAGGGAAAATGGTTTGAGTATGTTTCATGCTTTCTCATTCCCATTATCTCTATGGGCCAACCCTGAATCCGTGTTTTGGTGCGCCAGACAGGAAGAATCGCCGCGATATTTGGTTGATGCCGAGCCCATTCTTCAATCTCGCTTGCGGCTGTGCGAGAAGCGGTCTCAAAGTAAAGTTCTGCAACTAAACGCTCGTCGAGCCAGTCTAAAAATGTTTGCCGAAATCCGGTAACCATGCCCCCCACGCCAATATTACTTGAAAGTGCAAGTAAAAGGGCCATCAAGGCCAATGATAAGCCAGGTATTTCTTGACGGCTATCAGCAAAAAACCAGAATGCTAAAGGGGATCGCGATAATGATCCGCCGATTTTCACGAGCAAAACAAGAATGAGCGGAAGCAGTAGGACGATTCCTAAAAGGAAACTCGCAATAAATATAAAGCCGCTTTTTAGGTCGTCGCCATAAAAATAAACGAATAAGGCAGATGCCAGGCACATGATTGCGAGTAAGCTTTGTCGTTTTAAATATTGGTAATGCGCATCCCGCCAGGCGATAGGCCGAGCGAGGCTAATTACAGGTAATTGTAATGTTCTGTATAGGCCGGCTGCTCCAGACAACAATGCGCCGCCACTTGCCATCGCGATGCCAGATAGCAGCCATTTGGCGTCGAGTGTCAGCTGTCCCGATATTTGTGCGCCATATAGTCCTTCAAGGCTAGCAGCGACGTTAGGCAAAAGTCCTGCCGCGATTAAGTAACCGCAGACAATGCCTGCGGTTCCCCCCAAGAGCGTAATAACAGCGAGTTCGAATAACATACTGGTCATAATGATCAAATTTGAAGCGCCTAATGCGCGCAATGTCCTGACCATTGGAAGACGTTGCTCAAAAGTTAATCCATATGATGCGTGAACGATGAAGAAGCCAACAATGAATGCAAGGAATCCAAAGGCTGTGAGATTGAGATGAAAGCTGTCTGTTAATCGCGTGAGATCACCGACATCGTCAGGTTCAATAATTCTCAACGTATCGCCCATCAAAGCGGCAATATGAGGAGAGTTTGAGTCTATTGGCTCGGCGCTTACAAGACGTGTTAGTTGTTGCTGCCGCTCAAGAGCCTTCTGAACGACGCCAATATCTGCGATGATTGCGCCTGGAGGGGCTTCGTTCATTTCGCTCAAGGGCGGCAAAAGGAAATTACGTTCTGTTGTGATTCTGAACCCTTCTTTAGCACTAAGAGATTTGAGTGTTTCTGGAGAGACAAAAGCTCGTCCGCGATACATTAAAATTTCTGACGATACTTTCGTTTTGTCGGGGGAGGGAGAAAGCATCGCTCCTTTAGGCAATGTCAGTGGTTCAATGCCGATAAGATGGAGTTCCTTATCGTTTACACGAATGGTGCCCTCAATAATTGGTGAGACTTTCACGCCAGCTTTGCGAAATTTAACAAAGAAATCTTGAGAGAAAAAACCGCCACGCGTTGCAACGAGATTCTGGTTCTTGCCGCTTGTGAAGATAGCTGCAGCTTGTGCATAGCTGTGGCGTGCTTGCGCATTTAGCGCTTGAACGCCGCTCCATAGCGCAGTTGAGATCGTGATTCCGATGACGAGCGTTGCAAGATTGGCAGGATGTTTGCGCCAGTGACTTGCAAGGGCGGCAATCGTCCAAAACATATTTTTCATATGGCCAACAGAACGCCAGCCGCCAAGCTAGCGCGTCGTTGAAGGCGAGCGGCAAGTCTTGCGCTGTGTGTCGCCATGAGAAAGGAGCAGCCGCTATCTTTAACGAGTTCTAGGGTTAAATCGAGCGCCTTATCGCCTGCGGCTTCGTCAAGATTGCCGGTGGGTTCGTCTGCGATCAGTAGTCGTGGTTTTGCGGCGAGCGCGCGACCAATAGCGACACGTTGTTGTTGGCCGCCAGACAGCTGTTCGGGATAGCGCATTGTCAAGCTTTGAAGTCCCAGGCGGTTGGTCAGCTCCGCAAGCCAAGTAGGGTCATGGCGATCAGCGAGGCGAGCTTGGAAAGCAAGATTTTCACAGACAGTTAAGCTCGCTATTAAATTAAACTGTTGGAATACGAAGCCGATTGTTTGTCGACGTAGCAATGATCGCTGATTTTCATTTAATGTCGTGATATGAACGCCATCGAGAAGTATGTCGCCTTGATCAGCCTCGTCTAATGCTCCAATGATATGTAATAAAGTACTTTTGCCGCTTCCGGACTCGCCCATTAGGGCGAGACTTTCGCCTGCTCGCAAGGAAAAGTTGATGCCGGTAAGAACAGGATGTCGACCCTGAGGAGACATGTAGGATTTGTAAAGATCGCGCACGATCAACAATTCCTTAGTGGAGTCTGAGGGAGGAGAGATGGAGATGGTCAACCTTCTGACTTTCTGATTGAACTTCGCGTTTTTGTCTTAATTATTCTTTTTGTCCTATGAGCCGGCTGGGATGTGTTGTGACTAATTTCATTCATAGATGGGTATTGATCGGCTTTGCGTCAAACTTGGAAATCATTATCAAGAGTCATTATGTCGCAAGATCAGACTATAATTAATAATCAAGGTCGGCGGCTCCAATATGAGCCTTTCTGGATAAGCGCCGCCTTGTTTTTGATTTGCGTAATTATTTTCAGTTTTCCCTGGCTGTCTGGGCGGGTCACGATCCCATGGGACGCTAAGGCGCATTTTCACCCCCAGTTTGTTTTTTTGTCTCATGCGCTGCATTCCGGTCAGTCTCCGTTTTGGACCCCAAATGTATTTGCAGGAATGCCTCAGATTAGTGATCCGCAATCACTAATCTTCTCGCCGTTCTTCCTTCTTGCGGCAATATTTGTGTCGGAGCCGTCATTCATACTGGAGGATTCAATTGTCTTTTCAATGCTCGCAATGGGCGGGCTCGCGTTAATTGCTTTTTTTCGTGATCGAAACTTGAGCGCAGCTGGCGGATTAATTGCTGCGCTCTCCTTCGCATTTGGCGGGTCTGCAGCCTGGCGTGTTCAACATACAGGGCAAGTCATGAGCCTTGCGTGGCTGCCTGTTGCTTTTTGGTTGCTATCGAGAGCAATGGACCAGCGCTCTATTTTTTACGGAGCGCTTGCAGGTTTTGTGGCGGCATTGTTACTGCTTGGAAGGGATCAAGTTGCATTTTTGGGTATATTATTATTGGCTACTTACGCAATTTATCGCGTAATTGACGATGATGCGCCTGTTATATCAGCCATAAATCCTCTGCTAGCTGGATTACTTGTTGGCGGCATTGCCATAATTGTTCCGCTGGCTTTTACGTTACAGCTTGCCCTCAATTCTAACCGGCCGGAAATTGGTCTCAAAGAGGCTTATTTTGGTTCATTGCCGCCTGGATCATTCCTGACATTGATTTGCGCAAACTTATTTGGAACCGATGGTCCGCTAGAAAGTTTTTGGGGGCCGCCTTCGCCAGCTTTCGGCACGAGAGATATATTTCTTGCGCGCAATATGACAAATTTATACGCCGGAGAGCTCACACTTTTTGCCATCATCTTTGCTATTAGCGGACGGTTCTTAAAAGATCGTGAGATAAGATTTTTTACAGGCGCTGCTATTTTCTTTATGCTTTATGCGCTTGGACGTTTTACGCCGGCGTTTGAGATTTTTTATCATATACCTGGCGTTGATCTATGGCGTCGTCCGGCAGATGCAACTTTCTTATTAGGGTTTGTTTTTTCTATCCTCGCGGGATTTAGTTTTACATTAATTCAGCGACGAGAAACAAAGTTAACTCCCTCTCAGCTCATTGTCATAGCGTTCTTGTTATTTGCTGGGGTCATTATTTTTGCTACACAGAAAAACCATTTGATACAGGCTATTCTTCCTTTGGGAATAAGTGTTTGTTTTGTTGTTGCCGCACTGGCTTTGCTAATTTTCGCCAATTCTGATCGCCTGAAAGGCCCGGCGCTGCTTTGCTCAATTGCGGTTATTCTCACTGGCGATCTTGTCGCCAATAATGGAGCAAACGAGTCAACGGCTCTTCCTCCTGAAAAGTTTGATGTGTTGAGATCTGACTCAAAAGATCCAGTCCTATTGTTTCTTCAGCAAAAGATGAAAGAAAACACTTTCTTGGATCGACGGGATCGCGTTGAGCTTGCGGCAATTGATTTTCATTGGCCAAATATTGGATTAGTGCATGGCTTTGATCATGACCTTGGATATAATCCGATCAGACTAAAGATTTTTGAAGATGCGACAGGCGCGGGAGATCATTTGGCGCTTCCGGAACAGCGGAATTTTTCCAAACTTTATCCCGCTTACCGTTCCTTGTTCTCCGACATGTTGGGCCTAAGATTTATTGCTACTGGCGTACCGATTGAGCAGATTGATCGCAATTATAAGCCAGGAAGTTTTAACGAAATTGCACAATTTGGAAAAGTGCATATCTATGAGAATGCCACCGCCTTCCCGCGTGCGCAGATTGCAACCTGCGCGTTGAATGTTGATTTTAAAAATATGATAGAAACAGGCATATGGCCAGATGTTGATTACCATGAGACTGTTTTGCTTGAGGGGCCGCAGCTCTGTCATCCTCGCAAAAACTTGTCCCCTGACGCCATCAAGACAATTATTTTATCTTATGCTAATGACTCCATATTGATCCAAGCGACTGCCCCTGCGGGAGGAGGATGGCTTGTGCTTTATGACGTATGGCAGCCTTGGTGGTTTGCTACTGTCGATGACGTTTCGGCTCCGGTGTTGCGCTCAAATGTAATTTTTCGAGCTGTGCCGATTCCTGAAGGTGTTCATGAAGTAAGATTTACATTTGAACCATTGCGTGGATTTTTGAAGGAGTTCACCGGGAGCTAGATGCGTAAGCCATTAGGCCGTTGATGTGTAAACTTTGTCGACTGCCGCTCCGTGATTTAATCCACGGTGAACAGAAATGCTCAAGTTAAGCGAAGTTGCTTGCGCCTTTACTGCTGCACAAAATTTTTCTGCTGAGTCCTCACTTTCAGCAAAAGCAAAGCCTGTAGGCCCCCAAGAAGTCTGGCCAACGCCAGTTGCTCCGGCGTTTTGTAGGCGCTCAATGAGCGTTTCAACCTTGGGGCTTGTAAAGCGTCTGCCTGACTGAGCAGGAGAAAAATAGTCGCCAACGATTTGTTGGATGCGAGTTATAGCGGATGCAAAAGCAGCGAATTCTCTCTCGGCTAATGATGGCAGAACTTGCATGAGCACTAGACGACAAAGTTCGCCGCTCGCAAGCGCGCTCAACGGAGCTAAAGAGGCAAATGCTTCCTTTTCATTGGCGCCGTATAGGCCCAGTGCAGCAGCGTCTCGCACCAAGATAACGCGCCAGTTTTGAGGAAATTCAAGGCGTGAAATAGTGGGCGGCGTGATTGTCTTAGCGCCTCTACCGCCATCAACGACGATACCGCCTGTTTCAAATAGGCCTGCCCCTAATCCAGATCTTGCGCCGCGAGAGAGCATTGCTGCATCTGAGGCGGAGTTTTTTGGGAGATCTTCGAGTTTACGGAGCGCTGCCGCGATCGCAAGAGCTAATTGCGTGCCAGATCCCAGTCCGGAATGAGCAGGTATGGCTTCATGAATAGTAAGGTGGTGCCGAGTCGTAATGGATAAACGATCTTGAGCTGTTTCGAGTAGGTCTTGCGCGCGTGCGCGCTCAGGGCCTGTGACGCGGTTTGCCTCCGCATGGCTAAGTGTGATGCTTGTCCCTGGATCGTTGAGGGCAAGGCCAATACCGCCAAATTTACGGCCGAGGTCCCCGCGCATGTCGAGAAAGCCCAAGTGTAGTCTGGCTGTCGTCTTAACGCTGACCTGTGGCGGCATATCACTCCCTTTTCATGAACAAGAATACTTGATGCTTTAGGGTATATCTGACTTATGTGAAAGCAGAAGCCTCTGTCTCAGTGCAGGTCGTCCTAGGAGTCGGGATATGTCAGCAGAAAAAAAGGTTTACGCAGAAAAAGATATTATTGCTCGGCTGGGCGTTGACTTGCCTCATTGGCGTTACGAAAACGGCTGGTTGCGGCGGAAATATAAAACCCATAGCTGGAAAGGCACCTTGATGGTGATCAATACCGTTGGTCATTTATCAGAAGCTGCTTGGCATCACCCAGACATTTCGGCTTCTTACGCCTGGGTGGAGGTCAAATTAATGACTCATGATGCAAAAGGTGTCACAGACAAGGATTTTGAGTTGGCTCGGAAGATCGAAGAAGTAATCTGCTGGCAGCCGGGTCAGGCGGCTGGCGCTCTCGATGGCACGCCGGTGAATGATCAACGCTTTGCCTATATAAAATATGACAACTGAACAGCCTCTGAAATTTGATCACAGTGCGATTTGCGCCGCGCGTGAGCGGTTTTTTGCGCCGATTGGTAAACGCCCAGTTTTGATGGGTATTTTGAACGTTACGCCTGATTCATTTTCTGATGGGGGGCTTTTCTTACTAAAAGAAGCCGCCCTTTCGCAGGCTAAAAAACTGGTTTGCGATGGTGCGGATATTGTAGATGTCGGCGCAGAGTCCACGCGTCCAGGTCATGACCCTGTCACTGTCGAGGAGGAATGGAGACGGCTTGCGCCATTGCTGCCAGTCTTGGTGCGAGAGATTGCGGCGCCAGTCTCAATTGACACCTATAAATCGCAAATAGCGCAGTTGGCATTGTTGGCTGGCGTGTGTGTTGTAAATGATATTTGGGGTTTGCAACGTGATCCAAGGATGGCGTCAGTCATTGCTGAAAGCGGCGCCGGCGTTGTTGTTATGCATAATCGAGAAACTATCGATCCAGATATTGATATTGTCGCAGATATGTTCCGTTTCTTTGAAAATTCACTAACTCTTGCCAGGAAAGCTGGCGTAAAAGACTCTTGTATTGCCCTTGATCCTGGCATTGGCTTTGGAAAAAGTAGGCAACAAAATTATCAGGCCCTGCGCGCAATACCCAAACTACGCTTGCTTGGATTTCCATTGCTTATAGGCGTCTCGCGCAAGTCAATATTTAAAAACATAGCTGATGGATTGGTGGAAGGGCGATTGTTGGGTACGCTCGCTGCTAATTTGATCGCGGCGACTGAAGGGGCTGAGATATTTCGTGTGCATGATGTCTTGGAACATCGTGGAGCATTCGACGTTCTCTCAGCGCTGAAGGGATGATTCATGCGCGTTGGTTTTGGGCTAGGCAGCAATCTTGGCGATAAAGTAGAAAATATCCATAAGGCGTTAGCGCTGTTGCAGCAGCGAGAGATCGCAAAACTTGAACATATCTCTCGCGTCTACCGTACGCCGCCTTGGGGCGTGTTGGATCAAGGCGATTTTGCAAACGCCTGTGCGATTGGCGATACGCGCCTATCTCCATATGAGCTTCTTGCTGCGGTAAAAAAAATTGAAGCAGATATGGGACGTGCACCGACGCGTCGTTGGGGGCCGCGTTTGATCGATGTCGATATATTATTTCTTGGTGATCATACGCTTGATGATCCGGAGCTTACGCTTCCGCATAAGGAATTATTCAGTCGCAGCTTTGTCTTGACGCCTTTAATGGAGATAGCGCCTGATCTCGTTCTTGACGGACTAGCAATTAAAACGGCGGCGGCGGCTCTCGATGCTGGAGAAGTGAGGCCTTGGAGTCAGGGTTAATTTGGCCCTACCCCGGATAGTTGGTGTTGCTGCAATGCAACGTTTTTTGCTTTTTCAACAAGGCAAAAATTTGTAAACCATTGAATTAAAATAATTAAAAACTTTATTCTAGGAGTTAACATCTCGATTTAGCTGCGACGGTCCGACGCAGAGGGTAGCAAAAAACCCATCCACTGGGGTTGTTTGAACTATTCGATGGACAGAAAT
>DAIRFH010000060.1:0-12099 GCA_036795145.1 Methylocystis sp.
ACATCTTTTTCAGCAGAATTTGATCGCTTTAGCGATCGCGATGGTCATTGTCGCTCTAAAACCTGTGTTTTTTAAATGGGTCCATATTCCCGTTGTGGTCCTTGAAGTATTACTCGGGATCATCATCGGCCCTCATGTCCTGGGTTTTGTGCACCCTCACGAGATCATATTATTTCTAGCAAAATTTGGCTCGGTCATTCTTTTCTTTATGGCCGGCTATGAAATCTCTCCAGACAAGATTAAAGGCCGACCGATTATCAACGCTCTCCTAGGCTGGATCTTAAGCGCTCTTCTGGCTGCTGGCGTGTCCTTTTGGTTGGTAACCCACGACTATGCATCCGCATGGCTCTTAACTGGCTTAGCGCTCACCACAACGGCCATTGGCGCATTACTCCCAATACTTCGAGACTCACGCCAACTGGATCCACCATATGGTCCGATTGTGCTGGCTGCAGGCGCAAGCGGGGAAGCATTGCCAATTATCGCAATGACGATAATCACAACTCAGAAAGACGTTATATTAGAAGCTGCTATAATTTTCATTTTTATCATCAGCTCGGTCGCGCTGATTTTTATTGCTCGGCGCATCAGACATGGACGGCTTGCAAAAATTGTCGAAAAAACGATTGAGCATTCAGCACAATTCCCTGTCCGTCTTGCATTTTGCATTCTAATGCTCCTTGTCGCGATCACGGAGTATTTAGAAATTGACGCTATTCTTGGCGCATTCATCGCGGGAGCAGTTATTCGCGGCGCGTTTCAACGAGAGTATGATGCAGCCATTAGCGCCCGCCTTGATGGCATAGGTTCATCTCTACTGGTTCCGATTTTTTTTCTAATTTCAGGAGCGCAGCTTGATGTTACGGAACTATTTTCCAATCTTGAGGCCCTGATGATGGCGCCTGTTTACGCCCTCTTAATGCTTCTCGTCAGAGGCGTTCCTGCACTTCTACTCTATGGTAAAGATTTGACACTACGTCGACGTTGCGGACTTGCTTTGCACCTTGGAACGCAATTACCGATGGTCGTCATCATTACGCATATCGCCACACAGAGAGATTTAATGTCGAGCACACAAGCGGCCCAGCTGGTGAGCGGCGCAATACTCACCATGCTTTTCTATCCAGCGCTTTCCAGACGCTTTCTTGGCCCAGCGATAAAAGATTCTGATCTTGAGACGACTGACGCAAACTCGGCCGCAGCACCGTCGCAGCACTTATACTGATGCTCTCCTTTAGGCGTTTGCGCGACTCATTTGGCTTGAAAAACGCCATCAGATGACTCGCCACCCTTCTTGACCCCATCAGCGCCACGACAGGAGCGGTATGGCGATCGCCTTATTAATAATTTCTAAGTATTTGATAAAATGATGGTACCGCCACCCCGGCTCGAACGGGGGACCCCCAGATCCACAATCTGGTGCTCTAACCAACTGAGCTATGGCGGCCTGAAGCGGCGCGAAACTAAAAGCTAGAGACAAAGATTGCAAGTCTTTTAACTTTTGAAAAAAAAGGATTTATTCCTCTGCCGTCATTAATTTAACGATCCGCCTTTCAAGGCGTTTTCTCCCAGGCGGATAATGGCCGCCTGCAAAGCTGGGTCAGAAAAGCCCTCTGCGGCGGCTGCGGCGCGAGCGCTTAATTCCGGACTTGGACGAAGGCTTGTGTCAGCGGGACGCTTATAGGGAAGCTTTTCGCTGCTGGCGTCATCCGTTCGAGGGGCCTCTTGGCGGATCACCACGCGATCAATACATGACCAACCAAGATGAAGATTGACGCGATCGATGATGATCGGAGTGAGGTGTTGAAGCTCAAGGCCAAATCCTGGTTCAACACGCAACAGTAAGGTTGCGGACTCTCGCGTTCTGTCACGTCCTACCTGCCGCCCGCGCACGGGCCATTTCAACTGTTCTGGGGAGCATATGTCCGCGATCTGTTTGCCAACAATCTCGTGCCATCGCATTAACAACGACGCCTCGCCAAACCCCCGGCGCACAACCAGCGGATCGAGCTGACGCGTGACAAAGTCCGCTAACAGGCGCGCTATGGGCCTTGGGCTGCGTGACGACAGACTCATTACCTTGAAATACTTCCTAAGATTTCTTGCGAGCAGGCAAGAATGATCCCTATGACTATCGGCATGATAAAGTCTTCTGCTTCACAGCGAAAGCCAAAGAGACGCTCTAAAGCGTCATCGCCATGCTCCCGACTGCTTGCTTGGTATGACGCAGATCGGCGCGCCCTGCCTTGGCGCGCGCCGCCTGGCATACGCCCAGATCCCTATGCCGTCTGGCTGTCAGAAATTATGTTGCAGCAAACCACAGTAGCAACGGTCAAAAGTTATTATATAAAGTTTATCAATCGCTGGCCAGAAGTTCGTATGCTCGCTGACGCGCCTCTTGATGATGTTCTAGCTGCATGGGCTGGCCTGGGTTATTACGCGCGTGCGCGTAATTTACATCGCTGCGCACAAGAAATTCATCAAATTCATAATAATCTGTTTCCACAAACAGAACATGACTTGCGCTTATTGCCCGGCGTTGGAGCCTATACGGCGGCGGCCATTGCAGCAATTGCTTTTAATGCGCCGGCAATAGCAGTCGATGGCAATGTTGAAAGAGTGATGACACGCCTCCATGCCATTGACGCGCCGCCACGGCGGGTAAAAAACATGATCCATGAGAAAGCCCTAGAATTAGCCACGACGACGCGTTGGGGAGATTTTGCCCAGGCGCTGATGGACCTCGGGGCGACAATATGTACGCCGCGCGCGCCCCGATGCGATCTTTGTCCACTCACTGCCGACTGCTTAGCTGGGCAAAATAAAACTGCGGAAAAATTTCCTATAAAAGAAAAAAAAATAGATAAGCCAAAGCGCCTGGCGGCTATTTTTATACTTATCAGAAACAATTGTGTTTTATTGCAAAAACAGCCTCCGCATGGCCTTTTTGGCGGCATGAATATATTTCCCTCAAGCCCACTCAATCAAGACATATCGCTAGATAAATGGATAGATTACGCGCCTGTCGTTGCACAATGGCGTCAATTACAAATCCCCGTTAAACATGTGTTCACGCATTTCTCATTAAACGCGCATATATTTGTCGCCAAAACGCGCGCCAATGTAAAAATAAACCATAATCAACACTGGATGCCTATAGATCAGCTATCCTCCGCAGGCCTTCCAAGATTAATGCATAAAGCGGCGCTTGAAATAGACGTCCTCGAGAAGGGAATGAATTATCATGAGCCGACGCACTAATAACGTTGAAGTTGAATTTACTGAAGGCGCCATACGCGTGGATTTCGCTGGACGTAAAGTAACAATTAAAACTGCAGCCCCTGAAGCAGATGCCTCAGATGAGGTAGATTTCATTGTATTGCTTGATGAAATTGTTTTCTGGGATCCGCCAGATGATGACAAGCCGATTGAGATTGATGAATTACAGAAGATACTTGCTGCAATTGAAAAACAAATGGAAAAACATGGGCTCAATGTTGACTTCGACTAAGTAATCATGAGCGGTCATTATAATCAGTTTATCCAGCCAAAGGATCGGCTAATGGCCTTTTTCCAAGAAGCCTTCAAACAATGCCGGCTATTTAGATCCATCATTGGTTCAAAGCATCGATCGGCACGCCAGTGTGAGCGAATATCATCAATGCCTTTGATGACGCCGACCGCCAAGCCTGCCGCATAAGCAACGCCTAAAGCCGTCGTTTCTAGAACAGATGAACGCACAACGGGCGCATTAAGAATATCCGCTTGGAATTGCATTAATAGATTATTTGCCGCCATCCCGCCGTCAACTTTTAACTGCTTGATAGCAAGTTGAGAGTCGACAACCATTGCCGCAAGAGCGTCATCTGTTTGAAAGGCAATCGCTTCAAGCGCAGCTCGGGCAATATGACCTTTGTTGGAATACAGCGTGAGGCCAGCTATCACGCCTCGCGCGTCATTGCGCCAATAAGGCGCATAAAGACCCGAGAAGGCTGGAACAAAATAAACATCGCCATTATCTGCGACTGTTTGTGCGAGCGCCTCTATCTGATGACTATGTTCAATAAGTCCTAAATTATCCCGCAGCCATTGTACTAATGCGCCGCCAATAGCAATGGAGCCTTCTAACGCATAAACTGGCTTTTGTTCAGATAGCTGGTAGGCAACCGTTGTCAAAAGACCATGACGCGACATATGAGGTTTATCGCCGATATTCATTAACAGAAAACAGCCTGTTCCATAGGTATTTTTTGCTTCACCAGGGGAAAGGCATGCTTGTCCAAAGAGCGAAGCTTGTTGATCGCCAAGAGCTGCGCCAATGGGAACACCTGAAAGCAACCCAACACACGAACCATAGATCTCGCTTGACGAACAAATCTCCGGCAGACAATTTCGCGGAATATTGAAAAATTCTAATAATTCTTGATCCCATTGCAACGTCGCAAGATTCATCAACAGTGTGCGTGATGCATTAGTTACATCCGTCAGATGACGCCCGCCCTTCACGCCACCTGTTAAATTCCAGATAAGCCAACTATCCATTGTTCCAAACAATGCCTCGCCACGCTCAGCCTTTGCTCTTGCGGTTGGAACTGTGTCTAATAACCAGGCTAATTTTCCGGCTGAAAAATAAGTTGCAAGCGGCAGGCCTGTTTTCGCGCGCACCCAATCTGCGGATCCATTAGACAATAAGCGCTCAATATAGGCCTGCGTGCGCATATCCATCCAAACGATTGCTGGTGAGAGTGGCTCTCCTGTTTTGCGATCCCATACAAGCGTTGTTTCGCGTTGGTTCGTGACGCCAATTGCCGCAAGGGCGCCTGCGCCTTTTCCAAGCTTTAGGAGCGCTGTTTCAATTACGCCTTGCGTATTACGCCATATCTCACGGGCGTCGTGCTCAACCCATCCAGGCTTAGGAAAAATTTGCTTATGTTCAAGTTGATGCACGGCCCTAATGTCGCCAGATGGCGTAGTAATAATAAACCGTGTGCTGGTTGTGCCTTGGTCAATTGCGCCGATTAAACCAGCCATTTGTCTTCCCTGAGAGATAAGTTTTTATGCGATCCTTCATAATATTGAAAAAACATGTCCATATGACATGTCGTCAATCAACATTATCCCCCACACATCAGCTATCTGGCTCCAACGCCCATTAATGAGGCAAGCCTGTGAGAATAATAAGCCTCTCATGTCTTGCGCGAAAATGGCTGAATTGTCCCGAAGCGGTCGCCGCGCCCTGCGACAATTTTTCTTTCTACATAAGCGTTGCTGAGGATTGTCTTAACTGAATAAAAACATTAAATAGACTAACATACTGATTATAAAGGTAGTTTGTAATCTTTCCAAACTAGGCGAAAAGATGATCGTCTGCTCTTGTAACGTTCTTTCCGATCGTGACGTTCGCGAAACCATCAGTGGTCGAAGCGATCGCCCTTCCGTTGGCGCGGTGTTTCGGCACATGGGTTGCGAACCCAAGTGCGGCCGTTGCACCCGCAATATCGCCGCTCTTGTTGATCAGCATGCTGGCGGAGCCATAGACGAGTGTATGACTGGCGGCGATTGCGACAGCTGTCGTGGGGACACGCTTGCCGCGTAAGCGACTGCCCCCTTTGCTCTTTTCAATCAGCCCGTTTAAGCTCCCTCCTCATTGCTTTTAAAAGGACGGGACCATGCGCGGTGACGCAAAAGTCATAGAATTTTTAAATAAAGGCTTACGGAGCGAGCTGACAGCGGTAAATCAATATTGGCTTCATTACCGCATCTTTGACAATTGGGGCTTTAAGGAGCTTGCCAAGAAATGGCGCGCTGAATCCATTGAGGAAATGCATCATGCAGATCAATTTGCTGAACGCATTCTCTTCCTCGAAGGGTTTCCAAACATGCAGGCGCTCGACCCCTTGCGCATCGGCCAGTCGGTAGAAGAAGTCATTCGCGCTGATCTGCAAACGGAGATCGACGCCCGTAACAACTATATTGAAGCTGCGGCCTATTGTTTCTCAGTAAGCGACCGCGTGTCAGAGCAATTATTCGAAAACATTATAAAAAGCGAAGAAGGTCATATTGATTTTCTTGAAACGCAGCTTGAGCTTATCAAGCAATTAGGGGTTCAGCTCTACTCACAAAAACATATGGGTGAGCTAGAGCCTTAGTCTGCTCTACTCCATCGCGGCAGCTTTGAGGATGCAGACCATCGTCGCTTCTGCGCGGCTCTTTCCTATATTGCGAATAATATGCGGACGATCGCAGCGATAGCGCAGGGTCTCACCTGTTTTGGCCACATCCCTCGCGTCAGCGACCGACACCTCAAGCTCGCCAACACGCACAGACAGGCACTCCACAGAGCCGCGCTGATGCGCATCTGATTCTAAAACGCCGCCAGGTTCGGCTGAAAACTCATAACACTGCAGCCATTCAACTGTCTTGATCCAGCCAATAATGGCCAAGCGACATTTGCCGTCATCAGATACAAGAATAGGCGTATCCGCCTTGGAGGTCTTTTCCAGAAACGGCTCATCTTCGGTTGTCTGCAAGACCCTTTCTATTGATACATCGAGAGCCTGAGCTAGACGCCAGATAGTGGCGAGCGTAGGATTTGTCTCGTTGCGCTCAATCTGACTGATGATCGACTTAGCGACCCCAGACTGAAGAGACAGCTCAGATAAAGAAAGATTATAGGCCTTGCGCAGCCTTTGGACGGTTGCCCCAAGCTGGCCGGACAGGGCCAAGGCCCCCGCTTCGAGAATTTTTTGTTTATCGCGACCTTCAACGCCCATGATGGCGTTCGTCCTTTCTTCCAAAATCTGGAGGATATTCTAGCTGATTTCGTTTGAAATATCGAACGATTGCTCCTGTCATATTCTCTCTTGACGCTTCTGTCATCAGACTGTGATATGCTTCTGTATAAGCTTGGCTGCGCAGGATGAATGACGATTTGATTACAAATCTGATTGACCGCGAAGGCTCTCGTGAACGTCGACGACACTCCGTTTCCAATTAAAAAATACCGCACGCTCTTTCTTTCAGACTTGCATTTGGGCGCGCGCGCCGCTCAGGCAGATCTCCTCCTCGACTTTCTCAAGCATCATGACGCTGACGTGATTTATCTCGTTGGGGACATCGTAGACGGTTGGCGCCTGAAAAAGGGCTGGTATTGGCCGCAAGCTCATAATGACGTTTTACAAAAATTCCTACGCAAAGTTCGTAAAGGCGCACGCGTTATTTACATACCCGGAAATCATGATGAATTTGCGCGTGAATATACCGGCCTGACATTTGGCGGTATTGAGGTTTTGCCCGATGCGCTGCATCAAACAGCGGATGGGAAAAAGATTCTCGTTATGCACGGTGATCAATTTGATATCGTTGTGTGCAACGCTCGCTGGCTCGCTCATTTGGGCGACTGGGCCTATCGCGCGGCCATCACAGCCAATACGTGGGTCAACATCATCCGACGACTTTTTGGCGTAGGCTATTGGTCACTTTCCGCTTGGGCGAAAATGAAAGTCAAGAATGCGGTAAATTTTATCGGTGATTTTGAAAAGACCCTTGCGGCGGAAGCAAAACGTAGAAACGCCAACGGGGTCATTTGTGGGCATATTCATCACGCCGCAATCAAGAATATTGACGGTATTATGTATATTAACACCGGAGACTTTGTTGAAAGCTGCACAGCAGTCGTCGAGCATGATGATGGCGCATTCGAGATTATTTATTGGCGCTCCACAGCCAAAGAGCGATCAGCATTAAAATCTCATTCAGATGTACAAACACTCACTCCAGCAAGTGTTAAAGCAGCATGACGCGAATACTTATTGCAACAGATGCTTGGCGGCCGCAAGTTAATGGCGTCGTGCGCTCTCTTGAAGCCTTGGCAAAATCGGCGCGTGCATTCAATGTGGACATCGACTTCTTAACGCCCCTTGATTTTTACTCTCTGCCAATGCCGGGTTACAGTGAAATCCGACTAGCTTTCGCACGCCCAAAATTCATCCGACGCAAGCTAGAAGAAAATTACTCACATGTGCATATTGCGACTGAGGGACCAATTGGTTTCGTTACACGCGCAGAATGTCTGCGCGCTGGACGGTGCTTCACAACAAGCTTTCATACTCTTTTCCCAGAGTATCTGCATGCCCGAACAGGCTTACCTGTTGCGTTCTCTTACGCTTGGCTGAGACGCTTTCATAATGCAGGCGCTGGCACAATGGTATCAACGCCAAGCCTTGCGCGGGAACTCCAAGGCCGTGGATTTAAAAGATTGCTCCGCTGGTCTCGCGGCGTCGATCACGAGTTATTTTCACCCAAGGCGCAGATATCACTCGATCTTCCTCGGCCCATATTTCTTTATGCTGGCAGACTCGCAATAGAAAAAAATCTAGAGGCTTTCTTGTCTCTTGATTTGCCTGGCTCAAAGGTCATTGTTGGCGATGGCCCAGCAGGAGCCATGCTCAAAACTAAATTTCCTGACGCGCATTTTATGGGTATAAAAACCAGCGCAGAGCTTGCGCCAATTTATGCTTCCTCGGATGTCTTTGTCTTTCCAAGCCGCACAGACACATTTGGCATGGTGCTTATTGAAGCGTTGTCCTGCGGCCTGCCTGTTGCTGCCTTCCCGGTCATGGGCCCGGTTGATGTGATTGGCGATAGCGGAGCCGGCGTATTAAATGACGATCTGCGTGTTGCCGCGTTAGAGGCACTTAAAATACCAAGGGAAACAGCTCGCAAACATGCTCTCACCTTCTGCTGGGAAAATTGCGCGCAACAGTTTCTTGATAATATTGCCTATGCACGCGGCACAGCCTTACTCGGAACCGGAACTCAAGAACTCCAAGGACGCAGCGAGAAAAAGGCGAGCGTCCAAAACAAGAGACTGTCAACACTCTCCTGATCGCGTTTTCTCAGAAACGCTCGTCCACATAAAAAAAACTAGCTAACTTAACGCGTCTCGACAAAGATACTCTATGCTAACCGCTTAGAGCATTCTGTGCTGGAGACGCCATGAACCTGTCACCTGACGAAATAGAACGCTATGCGCGACATTTGGTGCTACCTGATATCGGCGGCTCAGGGCAACAGAAACTCAAATCAGCGCGTGTTCTCGTTATTGGCGCGGGCGGATTGGGAGCTCCTTTGTTGCAATACATTGCAGCTGCAGGCGTCGGAACAATTGGTATCGTTGATGATGATCTTGTGACGCTGTCAAATTTACAACGTCAAGTCATTCATGGAAGCGATGCAATTGGCCAACTCAAGACAAAGAGCGCCCAGTCAGCTCTCATGCGCCTCAATCCGCATATTTCCATTGAACAGCATAGTTTAAGGCTAAACGAAAAAAATGCGCGGGAAATTATTGCGCGTTATGATATCATTGCCGACGGATCAGATAATTTCTCAACACGATACCTCGTTTCAGACAGCTGCTTTTATGAAGCCAAACCGCTCATAACCGCTGCAGTCGGAGGCTTTGATGCGTCGCTTACAACCTTGCGTCCATTTGAAACAGATGCTGATGGAAGACCTCGGCCAACCTACCGCTGCCTGTTTCCAGAAGCGCCGCCACCAGGGACTATCCCCTCTTGTGAGGAAGCAGGCGTCCTTGGCGCGCTAACAGGCATTGTTGGCTCAATGATGGCGCTTGAGATCATACGAGAAATTGTCGGCTTTGGCGAAAGCCTTGTCGGACGCCTCATGCTAATTGATACGCAGATGATGCGTTTCGAGACCATACGCTATATGCATGATCCCGATAATCCACTAAATGGCGTTAACGCGCGGCAATAACAGCGATTTCGACCTTATAATCTCGCGTGACTAATTTGGCTTCGACTGTTGCGCGTGCAGGCGGATGAGCTTTATCAACCCACTGATCCCAGACGCTATTCATTTCCGCGAAGGAAGAGATATCTGAAAGATAAATGGTGGCGGATAAAATTTTTGCCTTTTCCGTGCCGACTTCTGACAAAATCTCATCAATTAAAGCAAGAATTTCTTGCGTTTGTTCTGCAACGGATCCGCCTTTAGTTTTTTCTGCGACTTGGCCTGCCGTATACACCGTGGACCCATGCACGACGGCTTTGCTCATACGCGCTCCTGCGCCAATACGTCGAATATCATTCATCTGCTTGCCCCTAACCTCTTCTCCATGGGTTTAGGGGGAACAAGAGAGGCGAGCAAGCGCCTGAGCAATAAAACTACGGTGCTCTGGACAAGTTGAAGACTGCTTTCTATAAGCCCCCTTCCGCTTCGTGCGGGCCCAGGTAGCTCAGTTGGTAGAGCATGCGACTGAAAATCGCAGTGTCGGTGGTTCGATCCCGCCCCTGGGCACCACAAAATCCCTAAAAATTTATATAAAAAACAGCGTGTTGTAGCGAAACTATTGTCTACACCGCTACGCCCCGCTACGCTCCAAAACGCCCCAAAACGCCCCGATTTTCATCCTGAAACTTACACAGAACTTACACGGGACTTACATTTCTGACTGTCAACGGCTAAGATTTTATCTTAGTGGAGACTTTGAGGGCGCTCGTCCGTGCACGAAAAAATTACAAAACGCGCCGTGGAGGCCATCGCGCCTTCCGACAAGATTGTTTTTCTTTGGGACATCGAAATTCCGGGTTTTGGCGTCCGGGTTACGCCCAATGGCGTGCGCTCATATATCCTGCAATATACCATCAACAAACGTGAGCGCCGCATAACGATCGGGCGGCACGGTTATGAGTTCACGGCAGAGCAAGCTCGTAATGAAGCCAGACGGCTGCGTGGGCTTATTGCGACAAACCAAGATCCGTTACAAAAGCAAGAAAAGGATCAAGCGCCAGAGACTATCGCTGTTCTTGGAAAACGCTACCTGGAAGAATATGCCAAGCCCCATAAAAAAACCTCGGGCTACGCGCAAGATCAACGCAATCTTAACAATCACATCATCCCTTTGATTGGAGAATTGCGCGTATCAGAAATTGAGCGTCAGGATATTTCCCGCCTCATGCAGAAAATAGCCGCCGGAACAACAGCGCGCGAAGAGAAAACAATCAAGCAAGGAAAAAGAATTGTTACAGGCGGCGAAATCGTAGCGAACCGCGTCTTTGCCCTGATGTCAAAAATGCTCGCGCTGGCAGAAGACTGGAATTACCGACCCGCAGGTACAAATCCTTGTAAGGGCATAAAGAAATTCAAAGAAAACAAAATTGAACGCTTTTTATCAACTGATGAACTATCAAGATTAGGCAATGCGCTTGCAGCGGCAAGAAACGGGACTCTGATAGTTGATCCCGATGAAGAGCCAAAGCTCACAGAAAAAAAGAAACGCGGCGGTCAACCAAAAGTTGGGCCGCGCTCTGAAGATCCAAAAGCTATCGATGCCATAACTTTGTTATTACTAACAGGCTGTCGTCTTGGTGAGATTCTTGAACTCAAGTGGTCTTACGTTGATTTTGAACGACGAATGCTTCTTCTTCCTGACAGCAAGACAGGCAAGAAAATTGTGTATCTTTCTGAGCAGGCCACTGAAGTTCTGAAAGGCATTACCCGCAATCAAAAAGATGTTTTTGTTTTCCCTGGTAAAGACCCAAAAAACCCAATTACAACCATCCGTAAAGCATGGGTAAATATCTGCAAAGCCGCAGGACTATCAGAATTACGACTACACGATCTCAGACACAGCTTCGCTAGCGTCGGCGCTAGTGACGGATTAAGCCTAACTGTTATTGGCGCACTACTTGGGCATTCAAATCCGACGACGACAGCACGTTATGCACATTTGGCTGCATCGCCTGTTCATCAAGCAGCAGATCAGATAGGCTACCTAATTACAAAATCTCTTAAACAAATAAATGAATAGTTTTCTTGGTATTGGCGTTAAATTTAATTAGTTTTTTATTGGTTGTTTCAAGCATCCAACGCAACGAGAGCGGAGAATGCTTCATTCGGCGTTCTATAATACAGACTTTCCCGCCAAGCCCAGCCGCCGCAGCAACTTGAGCCATACCACGCGCCTTGGCGACCTCTGCGAGCGCTGAGAGTAGTTCGTCGAGACACTTCTGCAGTCTCGCGGGATTAATAGACTTCAGATCGCAACACACTGGGTGAATTTTGTTTCTCTGA
>DAIRFH010000145.1:0-2222 GCA_036795145.1 Methylocystis sp.
GGGTTTGCGGCAAGATGCCCTTGCGCGCGTCAACCAGAAGAATAGCAAGATCGGCTGTTGAGGCGCCAACAGCCATATTGCGCGTATATTGTTCATGTCCAGGCGTGTCTGCGACGATGAACTTACGCTTGTCTGTTGCAAAATAACGATAGGCGACGTCAATTGTGATGCCTTGCTCGCGTTCAGCGGCAAGCCCGTCCACGAGGAGCGCAAAATCAAGCGCTTCGCCTTGTGTGCCATGTTTCTTGGAGTCAGTTTCAAGTGCGGCGAGGAGATCGTCAGGCGCAAGATCTGCATCAAAGAGCAGACGACCAATAAGTGTTGATTTGCCATCATCAACAGAGCCGCAGGTGATGAACCGCAATAATGGTTTGTCGGCAACGACAAGTTTTGACGATCCGCGGTGCGGTGCCTGAGTGGCAAGGGCGCTGGGCATATTAGAAATAGCCTTCCTGCTTTTTCTGCTCCATTGAACTGGAGCCATCATGATCAATCAGGCGGCCTTGTCTTTCTGAGGAGCGGCTGGCGCGCATTTCGGCGATGATGTCTTCGAGTGTTGTCGCCGTGCTTTCAAAGCCGCCAGTCAAGGGATAGCAGCCAAGCGTTCGAAAGCGCACCATTTTATGTTCTATCTTTTCGCCGGGGAGAAGTTTCATGCGCTCGTCGTCGACCATAATTAAAGCGCCGTCGCGGCTGACAACAGGGCGTTCTTTAGCAAAATAAAGCGGCACGACTGGGATGTTTTCACGCGCGATATAATCCCACACGTCTGCTTCGGTCCAATTAGACATTGGAAAAATACGCAACGACTCCCCTTGCGCTTTACGAGTGTTGTAAAGACGCCAAAATTCGGGGCGTTGATTTTTTGGGTCCCAACGATGCTGCGCGGTTCGAAAAGACAACACCCGCTCTTTCGCGCGAGATTTTTCTTCATCTCGTCGCGCGCCGCCAAATGCTGCGTCGAACTTCCATTTATCAAGCGCTTGTTTTAGCGCTTCTGTTTTCATGATCTGCGTATGTAGCTTTGAGCCGTGATCAAAGGGGCTGATCTTCATATCGATCCCTTGCGGGTTGATATATTCCAGCATGTCAAGGCCAAGCTCTTTGATGGTCTTGTCCCGAAACGCGATCATCTCCTTAAATTTCCACATCGTGTTGACGTGAAGGAGCGGAAATGGCGGCTTTGAAGGATAAAAAGCTTTTAGCGCAAGATGCAGCATGGCGGCTGAATCTTTGCCAATCGAATAGAGCATCACGGGACGCTCTGTTTCAGCAACCGTTTCGCGCAGGATGTGAATGCTCTCAGCCTCGAGTCTGTCGAGGTGACCGAGCGCGCGGGTTGGCACTGTTGTCATGGCGATGGCTCCTGCGCTGCAGGCGCGCGGCTTAGTCGGCCGTCGGCGCCAATATGCAGGCCGCATTCTTTTTTATCATCTTGCTCCCACCACCAACGTCCAGCGCGTTCGCTTTCGCCGGGCGCGACGGCGCGCGTGCATGGGGCGCAGCCAATGGAAAGAAAGCCTTTGTCATGCAGTGTGTTGACAGGAACGTCGAGTTCCTGCGTTTGCGCAACAATACGCTCGCGCGTGTAGTCGATGAGCGGATTAATCTTAATGATTTTATGTCCCCCGTCATAGGCGACAAATGCCGCGTCAGCGCGACTTTGAGATTGATCGGCGCGCAATCCCGTCACCCACGCAGAGGCGCCGTCAAGGAGTCGTTTCAAAGGCTCGACTTTACGAATAGCGCAGCATGCTTTGCGCGCATCAAGCGATTTATAAAACCCATTCACGCCTTGTTCGGCGATCAGCGCTTCGAGCGGGGCGGTTTGCGCATAAACAGCAGGGATGCGTTGCGCATAACGCGCTTCAGTGCGCTCCCAAAGGTCGTAGGTTTCTGGAAATAGACGACCCGTATCAATGGTGATGATGTCAACATCGAGCGCCTGGGTGAAGATTGAATGCGTGATGAGCTGATCTTCAACGCCAAAGCTCGTGGTGAAAATAATACGTCCAGGGATAAATTCTCTGATCAGCTGGAGCCTGTGATCAAGATCAAGCGGTTCTAACCGCGGCGCCAGAATATCGACAAGCGAGGGGTTCATTGCGCCGCCTTCCGGCGCGCGTCGAGGATAGAGCCTGATGACACATAGCCGCGCTGATATGTACGTTGATGCGTCTTGCTTGCGGCGCGCCACTGACTTTCATCTTGACGCTGCGCGA
>DAIRFH010000061.1:0-11865 GCA_036795145.1 Methylocystis sp.
TTATTCATCATGAGTAATCTGACAATTTCACTGTTGGTTTTAGCAGCTACTTTTTCTGGATATTTAATTGGTGAACTCATTAGTAGATTCCTGCCAGAGAGTCATTTGTCAGGGAAATCGGTTGAGATCATAGAAATTACAAGAGCACTCATCATAGGATTGGCAACCTTAACCTTGGGTCTGTTAATTTCCTCTGGAAAAAGCAGCCATGACTCTGAGATAGATCACATACGATTACAGGCATCAAAAACGATAGCCCTGGCCCGTATCCTTGATGAATATGGCAGTGACGCCGATAATGTGAAAGAGGTCGTGAAAGACTCTTTGAAAAAACAAATTTATCGTGATGAAGTATTAATGAACAATAGAAACACCATCCCTGATATTTTAAAAGGAACAGGCATAAATTCTCTGAGACCCAGCATATCATCACTAAAACCAAAAAATGATGAGCAAAGGTTTCTAAAATCTTCAGCCTTAAATGTTGCTAATGAAATTGAAGATTATCGATGGCAAACTCTTGAAGGGTTCTACAGGGGCATACAAGCGCCCTTATATATAATCTTGGGGCTCTGGTTATTTATTATTTTTATTACAATCGGCCTCGTTGCGCCGTTTAACGGCACAGTCATAGCCATGATGATTATCTTATCATTATCCACCACTTCAGCTATTTATCTCGTTATTGAATTAGAGCGCCCGTCTGGAGGCTTCAGCACTATAGCAACAAACAATCTGAAAACCGCTCTAAAGATCCTTGATGGTCCATAGGACTTATAAGCTTTATGATTGTAAAAAAAGTTATCGTGATGAGAGGGCGCCTTTGCCCGCGCGATATAAATCGAAAATATATCACGCGAGCAGGTTTTGCGTCACCTGGGACAACATCCCATTGGATGAGGAGAACCCAGCACAGGCGCGTCAATATATTGGCTAACCGCTTCAGCGCTCATGAAAGCTTAAGAGAGAAATCCTTCTAGCCAATTTTATCCACAGGCCGCATCGCAAAACGGGTCACAAAAAAATATATTGCCCGCCCTGCTACGCCCCACTACGTTTTTGCTGAAAACCCTATTGTCATTCTCTAAAAGCTGGTTCTTTTAATTACCCCCATTGCTGATCACGAAAGTGATCGTCTCGAATGGGGATGGCGTTGCAAACACATAATATATTAGTTGAGGCCAATCGGCGTGGCGCACGCATGCTGCATACCGCGCTTGGCCCGGCGATTACGTCCTATCTTGAAGATCCAGACATTATTGAAGTGATGCTGAACCCTGACGGTCGTCTGTGGGTTGACCGGCTAGGCTCTGGACTTTGTGACACAAAAGAAATCGTTCTCGCGTCTGAGAGCGAACGCATCATTCGTCTTGTCGCGCATCATGTTGGTTTTGAGGTTCATAGCGGCGCGCCACGCGTCTCTGCTGAGCTGCCAGAAAGTGGTGAGCGTTTTGAAGGCTTATTGCCGCCAGTTGTGCGGGCGCCAAGCTTTGCCATTCGCAAACCAGCTGTAGCTGTCTTTACGCTCGATGATTATGTCGCAAGCGGCATTATGCCGGCGGAAGCAGCGCGCGTCTTAAAAACAGCCGTTAAAAATCGTCTCAATATTCTGGTTGCCGGCGGGACCTCGACAGGCAAAACGACGCTTACCAACGCGCTTCTTGCGGAAGTCGCCAGGACATCTGATCGCGTTATTTTGATTGAGGATACGCGCGAGCTGCAATGTCTTGCGCAAAATCTTGTCGCGCTACGCACGAAAGATGGCGTCGCCTCACTCTCCGAGCTTGTGCGCGCCTCTTTGCGCCTTCGTCCCGATCGTATTCCCATTGGCGAAGTGCGCGGGCCTGAGGCGCTCGATCTTCTCAAAGCCTGGGGCACAGGCCATCCAGGCGGCGTTGGCACCATTCACGCTGGATCAGCTCTTGGCGCCTTACGTCGCCTTGAACAACTCATTCAAGAAGCCGTTGTTACCGTTCCACGCGCATTGATCGCAGAGACAATCAATATCGTCGCCGTTCTTTCCGGTCGTGGAAGCGCGCGCAAATTATCCGAGCTCGTCGCCGTGCAAGGACTTGGAAAAAACGGCGATTACATCCTCAAACATCTTGGAGAACATCAATGAATCTCACAGTTGCGCATGCGCGCATATGTGCGTGCTTGCTCGCACTTGTCTCGTCACCTGCTTTTGCTGCGGGCTCCAACATGCCCTGGGAGCAACCGCTTAATCAGATCCTTCTTTCTGTTGAAGGGCCTGTCGCCAAGATCGTCGCTGTCATCATCATCATTGTAACAGGTTTGACGCTTGCCTTTGGCGACACCTCTGGCGGCTTTCGACGTCTGATCCAGATTGTCTTTGGTCTTTCCATCGCTTTTGCCGCTTCAAGCTTCTTTCTTTCCTTCTTCTCCTTTGGCGGCGGAGCGCTGATCTAATGAACGCGCTCACCATTGTTGACCCTGTGCCAGGCTTTGTCGTTCCGGTTCACCGCTCTCTGATTGATCCTATTCTTCTTGGCGGCGCGCCACGCGCCATCGCTATTCTCAATGGCACATTGGCGGCAGCCCTTGGCCTTGGCTTGCGCCTATGGCTCGCGGGTCTCGTGCTCTTTGTCATTGGCCATGCTGTCTCTGTCTGGGCGGCTAAGCGCGATCCGCTGTTTGTTGATGTCGTGCGCCGACATCTGCGCATTCCAGCCCATCTCACGGTCTGAGGCGCGCGATGTTTCATCTTGCAGAATATCGCAACAATAATACGCGCCTTGCCGACTTCTTGCCTTGGGCGGCTTTGTGTGAAGACGGCGTTGTCCTGAATAAGGACGGCAGCTTCCAGCGCACAGCATGTTTTCGTGGACCTGATTTAGACAGTGCCGTGCCGGCAGAACTTGTGGCTGTTGCTGGTCGTCTCAACAATGCCCTGCGCCGGCTTGGGTCTGGCTGGGCCGTATTTTTCGAAGCGCAACGCCGATCAGCCTCATCCTATCCAGAAAGCAAGTTTCCTGATGTTGCCTCCGCACTGGTTGATGCAGAACGCAAAGCGCAATTTGAGGAAGAAGGCGTTCATTTTGACTCTGCCTATTTTCTTACCTTTCTCTATTTGCCCCCTGCAGAAGAAAGCACACGCGGTGAAAGCCTCCTTTATGACGGCATAACAAAAGATCGTGAGATCAATAGCCGTGAGGCCTTGCAGGGTTTTATTGATCGCACGAACCGCGTGCTGCAGCTCATTGACGGCTTCATGCGCGAATGCGCCTGGCTGGATAGCGCGCAAACGCTCAGCTTCCTGCACAGCGCAATCTCCACAAATACGCACAATGTGCGTGTGCCAGAAATCCCGATCTATCTCGATGTTCTGCTTGCTGATCAACCCTTGACGGCAGGGCTCGCGCCCATGCTTGGCAGGAGCCATCTGCGCATTCTCACCATCATTGGTTTTCCGACCGTCACAACGCCAGGGCTTCTTGATGAGCTCAATAGTCTTGCCTTTGCCTATCGCTGGTCCACCCGCGCCATCATGTTGGATAAGACGGATGCAACAAAAGTTCTGACAAAGATCCGTCGTCACTGGTTCGCCAAACGCAAATCCGTCGCCGCCATTTTGAAAGAGGTGATGACCAATGAAGCCTCAACGCTGATTGATGCGGATGCACAGAATAAAGCGATGGACGCTGATGCAGCGCTGCAAGAGCTGGGCTCTGATGCAATTGGTCAGGCCTATGTCACCGCCACCATTACGGTTTGGGATGAAGATGCGCGGCGCGCTGATGAGAAACTGCGTCTTGTTGAGAAAGTCATTCAGGGACGTGACTTCACCTGCATGGCGGAAAGCGTCAATGCGGTTGAAGCCTGGCTTGGCTCACTGCCTGGTCACCCTTACGCCAATGTGCGGCAAGCGCCTGTCTCAACACTAAACATCGCTCATATGATCCCGCTCTCCTCTGTTTGGGCGGGGCCTCAGAGAGATGAACATTTTAAAGCGCCGCCGCTCTTTATCGCGCGCACACAAGGCTCAACGCCCTTTCGTTTTTCACTTCATGTTGGCGACGTCGGTCACACACTGATTGTTGGTCCAACAGGCGCCGGTAAATCCGTCCTTCTTGCCCTCATGGCGCTGCAGTTTCGGCGCTACCGAGAATCCCAGATCTTTGCCTTCGACTATGGCGGCTCCGCCCGAGCAGCAACTCTCGCCATGAACGGCGATTGGCGAGATCTGGGAGGCTCTCTTTCTGAAGACGTCACAGAACCTGTCGCACTACAGCCGCTCGCTGATGTTGATGCGCTTCATGAGCGCAGCTGGGCGTCTGAATGGCTCTGTGCAATCCTCACGCGAGAACAAATTATTGTTACCCCAGAACTCAAAGAACATCTTTGGAGCGCGCTTTCATCCCTTGGTAGCGCACCCAGGAATGAGCGCACGCTGACAGGACTGTCCATCCTCCTGCAGTCGCAACAACTCAAGCGTGCGCTCAAACCCTATTTGTTAGGCGGAGCTTTTGGCCGCCTGCTTGATGCCGATCATGAACAGCTTGGCGAGGCCAGCGTTCTGACCTTTGAAACGGAAGGGCTGATTGGCAATAGCGCGGCGCCTGCCGTCTTAACCTATCTCTTTCATGCCGTTGAGCGACGGCTCGATGGACGCCCAACCCTCATTATTATTGATGAAGGCTGGCTTGCGCTTGATGATCAGGGCTTTGCTGAACAATTACGTGAATGGCTGAAAACGCTGCGCAAGAAAAACGCGAGCGTGATCTTTGCCACGCAATCTCTCTCCGACATTGATCAAAGCGCTATTGCGCCAGCCATTATTGAAAGCTGTCAGACGCGTCTCTTCTTGCCCAATGAACGCGCCATTGAACCACAAATTACAGCAATCTATCGCCGCTTTGGCTTGAATGATCGCCAGATTGAGATCCTGGCGCGGGCAACGCCAAAACGCGATTACTATTGTCAGTCCAGGCAAGGCAACAGGCTGTTTGAACTGGGCCTTGGCGAGATTGCGCTGAGCCTGACCGCCGCCTCTTCCAAATCAGATCAAGCCATGATCGCGCGTCTCGTAATGCAACATGGGCGTGAGGGATTTCTCAACGCCTGGCTGCAGGCGCGCGGCTGTGACTGGGCTGTCGATCTTATTCCCAATCTTACAAATCTGGAGAAAGCGCCATGACGCGCCTGCGCCATCTATATCTCTCTTTGCCGCTTGTCTTCCTGCTGCAACATCAGGCGCAGGCGCAATTTACTGTCTTTGATCCCAGTAACTTCTCACAAAATATTCTGACAGCGGCGCGCGCGCTGGAACAGATCAATAATCAGATTAGCTCGCTGCAAAATGAGTCGCAGATGCTCATCAATGAGGCGCGCAATCTCACAAGCCTGCCTTACTCCTCTTTGCAACACTTGCAGTCTTCCGTTCAAAATACGCAGCAACTCTTAGGCCAGGCGCAGAACATTGCCTATAATGTTCAAAATATCGACAGCGCCTTTCAAACAACCTATGGCAGTGCAAACGCCAGTCAGTCGGATCAGGCTTTAATCGCCAATGCGCAGCAGCGCTGGCAAAACGCTGTCTCAGCCTTGCAAGACGCCATGCGCGTGCAGGCCGGCGTCGTTGGCAATATTGGCGTCAATCAATCGCAAGTCGCTACTCTTGTCGGCTCTTCGCAATCCGCTGTCGGCGCACTCCAGGCGACCCAGGCAGGTAATCAGATCCTGGCGCTGCAATCGCAACAGCTCTCTGATCTGACCGCCGCTATCGCTGCGCAAGGTCGCGCGCAGTCCTTGAAGGACGCCCAGCAAATTGCTGCGCAAGATCAGGCGCGTGAGCAATTGCGTCGCTTCATCACGCCAGGCCCTGGCTATCAATCCTCCTCCGTTCGGATGTTCCAATAATGAAAAACCGCGCCCTTATGATTGTTGGCGGCCGTGTGCTGCTTGCCGCCTGTCTCTTTGCTGGCGTTGGCGCCATGCTGCTTGATGTTTCCAATATTGAGCCTGTCAAACCTGCGCCTCAAGCTGTCACCGGCGATGCGCTCAAAAATCCGCTGGATGCAGAATTACTCTGGTGTCGTCATCTTGGCGATGAAGCTTTGCGTGACAAAGAATGTCTGCGCGCCTGGTCGCAAAATCGTGAGCGGTTTTTTCAAAAAGATCCGCGCGAGATATCGCCAAAGGGAGCAGCAAAGAAAATCTCTGACGCTTCAGATCTAAAGAAGCATTAGAACTATGGGCGGCGTCGGCGTTATTGATCGTTTTCTTGCGGTCTTCACTCACTATATCGATAGCGGCTTTGGGCTTCTTGGCAATGAGGCTGCGTTCATCGCGAGCACCCTCATCGTCATTGATGTGACGCTGGCGGCGCTATTTTGGGCCTGGGGCGCAGATGAAGATATTCTCGCGCGCCTTGTTAAAAAGACGCTCTTTGTTGGCGTCTTTGCCTATCTAATTAATAATTGGAACGCGCTTGCCAAAATTGTCTTTGAGAGTTTCTCAGCTCTTGGCCTGAAGGCTGCCGGCAGCAGCCTTTCTCAAGCTGACTTTCTCCATCCAGGACGTATCGCGCAAGTTGGATTAGACGCCGGTCGTCCGCTGCTTGACGCAATGTCGAGCCTGATGGGCTATGTCTCTTTTTTCGAAAACTTCCTGCAAATTATCATCCTGCTCTTTGCCTGGCTCACTGTCTTGATGGCCTTTTTCATTCTGGCCATTCAGCTCTTTGTCACGCTGATTGAGTTCAAACTCACAACGCTTGCAGGCTTCATCCTCATTCCCTTTGGACTCTTTGGGAAAACTTCTTTTGCCGCAGAACGCGTGCTGGGCAATGTCATCTCATCGGGCGTTAAAGTCCTCGTGCTCGCCATTGTCATGGGCATTGGCGCAACGCTGTTCTCGCAATTTACCGCTGGCTTTGGCGCCGCCACGCCCACCATCGATGACGCCATGTCGATTGTGCTTGCGGCCTTATCTCTGCTTGGTCTTGGAATCTTTGGACCAGGCGTCGCTAATGGCATTGTGTCTGGTGGACCACAGCTTGGCGCTGGTTCGGCGATTGGCGCTAATCTTGCGGCAGGCGGTATGGTGGCGGCTGGCGCTGGTCTTGCTTCCGCTGGCGCCAATGCAATTGGCAATGCCTCCTCACAAGCAGCGCTTTCCGGCGCCTACGCAACTGGCGCTGGGGCCAACGCCTATCAATCCGCAGGCTTCACCGGTGTCGCCGGCGCCTCAATTGGCGCGTTAAGCAAACCCCTGTCGCAAGCAGGTCAAAACCTCAAATCAAACTTTATCGCCGGCATGAGCGGCGGCGCTTCGCCAACACAAAACGCGCCTTCCGCAATTGGCGCTTCTACTCCTGGCAGTGCGCCTGACTGGGCGCGTCGCATGCAGCGCAGCCAGCTTGTCTCTCAAGGCGCACAGCACACTCTTCACGCCGTCAAGTCAGCCTCTGAGGGCGGCGCAGGATCATCCGTCAATCTCTCTGAGGAACGATAGACATGTTTCATCGCGTCTCCGTGCGTTACGCCCGCACGCCGCAACCAGAAACGCCTTTTCAAAAGGCAGGCCAGATATGGGATGAGCGCATTGGCTCCGCGCGCGTTCAAGCGCGTAACTGGCGCCTCATGGCCTTTGGCTCTTTATTGCTCTCAACAGGATTAGCAATCGCGCTTGTTGTGCAATCAGCGCGCGGAACCGTCACGCCCTGGGTTGTGCAGATTGATAAGCTTGGACAGGCGCAAGCCGTTGCGCCAGCTGTTGCTGATTATAAGCCAACCGATCCTCAGATTGCCTATCACCTGGCGCATTTTATCGAAGATGTGCGCGCTATTCCTGCTGATGGCGTGATCCTGCGCCAGCAATGGCTGCGCGCTTATGATTTTACAACCGATCGTGGCGCAGCCGCCTTAAACGATTTTGCGCGCACCAATGATCCCTTCACAAATCTCGGCAAAAGTCAGATTGCCGTAGAGGTCTCCAGCGTCATTCGCGCCTCGCCAGATTCCTTTCGCGTCGCATGGACACAGCGCCGTTATGAAAACGGTCAGCTCGCGGCAACCGAACGCTGGAGCGCCATTCTCTCCGTCATCATCCAGACCCCACACGACGCTGAGCGTCTGCGCAAGAATCCATTGGGCGTCTACGTCAACGCCCTCCACTGGTCCAAGGAGCTCGGACAATGAGATCATTATGTTGGAGAAGTCATGTTCCCTTCAGGAAAAAATCTTTTCCTTTGCTTGTGCTGGCTGTGCTCCCCCTGGAAGCCTGTTCAAGCACGCTCTTGCCGCCAGTCATCTCACTTGATGAAGAAGCTGTGCCGGCAACGCTGGAAAAAGACCCACCGCTTCCCGTTAAAGTCGTGACGCTGCCAAAGCCCCTGCCATTGCCAGGACAATTAAAGCCACTCACAAAATCAAAAGCTGTTGCAGAGGCTGGCGATCCAACGCAGCGCGTTAATCAGGCGAATGAACAAGCCCGCGTGCAGCCGGTAAAAGACGGCTTCATTAATGCCGTGCAGGTCTATCCCTTCTCGAGTGGCGCGCTCTATCAGGTCTATACCGCTCCTGGTCAAATTACCGATGTCGCGCTTCAGGAAGGCGAGCAACTTGTGGGCTCTGGTCCTGTTGCAGCAGGCGACACTGTGCGCTGGATTATTGGCGATACGGAAAGCGGCGCCGGGGCTGAGAAAAAGATCCATATTCTCGTCAAGCCAACCCGCGCGGATCTCACAACAAATCTTGTCATCAATACAGATCGGCGCACCTATTTGCTGGAACTGCGCTCAAAGCCAGAGACCTATATGGCCTCTGTTTCCTGGCTCTATCCGCAAGATGAGCTCATTGCCTTACGCGGTCAAAATGCTGCGGCCGTTGCGGCAAAGCCTGTTGAGAGCGGCATTGATGTCGCCAAGCTTCGGTTTCGTTATGAGATCACCGGCGATACGCCGCCCTGGCGGCCCTTATCCGCCTTCGATGATGGTTCAAAAGTCTATATCGAAATGCCGCGCAGCCTCGCTCAAGGCGAAGCGCCGCCCTTATTTGTGATTGGCGCGGAAGGCGACGGCCAGCTCGTCAATTATCGCATGCGCCAAAACTATTACATCGTTGATCGCCTCTTTGGCGCAGCAGAATTGCGTCTGGGAAGCGACAGCCAACAAGTCGTTCGCATCTCTCGCACAGACGGGAGGTCGTTTTGGTGAGCAATACTGAACCAGAGATTCCAGCATCAAAGCATGAGATCAAAAAAGATATCTCGCACGAACTACGCTTGCGCCCAGAGCGCACAGGCGTTGTTCAGGTCTCAAAACATGTTGTGATTGGCGCTGTCTCGGTGAGCGCCCTCATCGTTGCGGGCCTCATCGCCTACGCACTAAAGGAACGAGACAAGGAGCAGACGTCCGCCAGAGAAGAAACGATTGAGCATCATAATATTGCTGAAGCCGTGACCGGTCTGCCAAAAAGCTATGAGCGCCTGGATGTTCCAAAGCTTGGCCCGCCCTTACCAGGGGATCTCGGTCGTCCCATGCTGAATGCCGGCGTGACGCCAAATGATCCAACCGCCACAAAGCTTGATCAGGAAGCGCAACGACAAGCGCAGGAAACAGAGGCCGCGCGCGTCAGTCGTCTCTTTACGCTGAGCGCCGTCAGACAACAGCCCCTGACCCAAACTGCCAATGTGAACGGGCCCATTAAAGACGCTGAGCAAAAACACCAACAGCAATTTGCCCCTGATGAAACTTTTGCTCAAAGCGGTCAGGACAGAAAGCTTGCCTTCATGAGGGCCTCAACCGATCGGCGCGTCACAAGTCCCGACCGCCTCATGGAGCCTGTCTCTCCCTATATTCTGCAAGGGGGAACAATTATTCCCGGCGCCTTGATCACAGGCATTCGCTCCGATCTGCCGGGCGAGATTACCGCGCAGGTAACTGAAGCTGTCTATGACAGTCCAACAGGTCAGCATCTCCTCATCCCGCAAGGATCAAAACTCATTGGCGCCTATGACAGCCAGGTGGCCTTTGGACAATCTCGCGTTTTGCTTGTCTGGACGCGCCTTATTCTGCCCAATGGCAAATCCATTGTGATGGAGCGCCAAGCAGGATCTGACGCGGCAGGTTATTCAGGCTTGCAGGACGGCGTTGATCGTCATTGGGGCACGCTCATTGGCGCCGCCGCGTTAACAACATTGCTTAGCGTGGGGATGGAAGCGGGTCTTGGCAATAATCAGACGGCCTTGTTCCAGTCGCTGGCGTCTGGCGCCAGCATGGGCTTCAATCAGATTGGCCGCCAACTGATCGGCCGCAATCTCAATATTCAGCCAACACTGACAATCCGCCCAGGCTTTCCCGTGCGGGTGATTGTTAATCGCGATCTCATTCTCGAGCCCTATCAGGGATAAGGATCCTCACATGACAAAACTACGGCTTGGGCCTCTTCTCAATGGCAAACCTGTCAGGGTGACCTTTGACTTGCCCGCAGAGCTTTATCGCGATCTCATCGCCTATCGTGATTTGCTCGCACAACAGTCTGGCGAAGATCCCGCCAAACCCGAAACGCTGATTGCGCCTATGCTCAGGCAATTCATCAAAAGCGACAGAGCTTTTGCTAAATTAAAGAACCCAAAGCAGTCAGAACCGATTAAGCGGGCTTCTTCTTTTACAGACTGATGAAGTAAAGGGCTTTGCGGAGAATAAGCCCATCAAACACCGCAAGATATGCGGTAAAAATGTCTTGCGCGATGCGAAGATTAAAGCCTATATTCACTGCATAATATGCGGTGAATAAAATGTATATCTATGAACGCGAGGACTGGCCCCATTTCCGATGGAACGAACAGGCCATTATCACGCGGCTTGCTTCTGTGCGCCATCGTCAGGGCAGGCTGATCGGACGCATAGAGGCGCTCGGATTTCGGTTGCGTGAGGAAGCCGTTCTTCAGACCCTGACTGAAGATGTCCTCAAATCGAGCGAAATCGAGGGTGAGGCGCTCGATAAGGATCAGGTCCGCTCCTCAATTGCCCGACGCCTAGGCCTCGACATCGGAGCCCTTACGCCTTCGGACCGGGATGTTGAGGGTGTGGTCGAGATGATGCTCGATGCAACGCAGGGTTACGACAAAGCGCTGACAATTAAGCGACTTTTCAGCTGGCATGCCTCATTATTCCCGATAGGCCACAGTGGCATGCGCAAGATCAAGGTTGGAGCCTGGCGTGACATGAACGCCGGTCCCATGCAGGTCGTGTCAGGACCAATTGATCGTGAACGCGTACATTATGAAGCACCGCCGGCAGAGCGCCTCGACGATGAGATCCGGGCTTTCCTCTCGTGGTTCGAAGGCAAAGCCGACATCGATCCCGTGCTCAAGGCGGCGCTTGCTCATTTTTGGTTTGTCACGATTCACCCCTTCGAAGATGGCAACGGGCGAATTGCGCGCGCAATTGCTGATATGGCGCTCGCGCGTTCAGAACATTCTGCCCAGCGCTTCTATAGTATGTCGGCTCAAATCCGCGTCGAACG
Organism: Methylocystis sp.; assembly: GCA_036795145.1. Taxonomy (GTDB): domain Bacteria; phylum Pseudomonadota; class Alphaproteobacteria; order Rhizobiales; family Beijerinckiaceae; genus Methylocystis. The sequence goes on from DAIRFH010000061.1 coordinate 11,493, forward strand.
CAGTGCTTATTACGACATGCTTGAGGCTGCACAAAAGGCAGATCTCGACGTCACCAATTGGATCAACTGGTTTCTCAACTGTCTCGACCGGGCCTTTAATCACGCCGATGAAACCTTGTCCCATGTGCTGAGGAAGGCGCGCTTCTGGGATCGCCATGATCAATCGACGCTCAATGACCGTCAGCGTCGCATCATCAATCTTTTGATGGATGGTTTTGAGGGAAAGCTCACCTCTTCGAAATGGGCAAAAATCGCCAAATGCTCGCCAGATACGGCATTACGCGACATCGAAATTCTGCGAAAGCGCGGCATATTGATCAAGAATGCCAGCGGTGGACGCAGCACGAGCTATTCACTGATATCGGACTGAGCC
>DAIRFH010000062.1:0-11773 GCA_036795145.1 Methylocystis sp.
AGGATTATAAAAATCAGCCCGGTCAGAAATGGCCGGGCTTTTTGTTTGTCTCTCTTAAGCCTGAGAATTAGCGCTGGCGTATATGAAGACTGTGAGCTGAGTTAACAAAACTGCCCTCAATGAGATCAGGCAAAAAATATATCAATCATAATTCTATTTTGCGCTGCCAGCGCATGGATATGTTTCTTTAAGCGCAATGACAGCTACAGCGCCAGCTGGCTGATCTCGTAACTCTGGCTTTTGCGTCACTGTCTTGGCAATAACCTCGACAAGCGTATCGCCCGTGAGCGGTAAATTACCCGGCGCGCAATAAATTGGCACCGCGTCGTCTAACGCCTCAATCTCAAATGCAATCATCCCTGCCATCATACCGGCGGCAAAACTTTTAGCTGCTGGATTATTTGCATGTACTCCTTCAACGAGCTGGCTTGCTGAAATCGGTAATTGTGGCGCAGCTAGCGCCGGTGGGGATTTTGCTGTTGACAGTAACAAGGACTGACCAGGCTCCTGGCGCAACGGCAGCTGCGCCGGCGCGGATGTTTGAGTTTGCTCTGCTGCAAGACAAGCGCTCTCGCCAAAAACGCTCATGAGAAGAGCCAAGATAAAAATCTCACGCGTCATATCGGCTCACTTTTTCAGGCAGATCTGCAAAACGCTGTCTTTCAAAGAGAGCATGACATCAGTGCGATTGACAGAGGCCCTCAACAATCTGGAGGCACTCTAGCGAACCGCTCATATTCCTAAAAGACCCTGCATCATTAAGATTTATCCATCATTCACCCTGGGATAGACGGCGCAGCAGGCGCTCTAAGGGTCAACGCGCCTGTTTTAGATGGGCTAAAGCCTCATTGGCGTCTTTAACAGCGTCCTTAATGTGACTTGCGATCACATGACTTATGGCCTCGCCAAGAGAATCAATCGCAAGTTTAAGATGAGTTGATGGGTGTTCCTGCTGGGCGTAGACGGCAAAATCTCTGCTACTTTCTAAATTATCAAGCATAGCGATTTCATTACCGGATTTGCCCGCCGCAACACTCTCTTGAGCGGCCTCTATCGCCAGGGGCAAATATTTATCCTCAGCCGCGAAAGAAATATCAGTGGTGAAAAGGCTCAGTCCGACCATGGCAAATTTTATAAATCTGCAGGAAAAAAATAAATTTATAGAATGCCTAATAATCACAGTCCATCCCAATCTTTTATTGCTTAACCCTTAAAATTAGCCGGCTGCTTTAACACTGACGCCTATGACGCCAATAATTAAAGGGCTGAAATCTGTTTTCAAGTCACGAGTAGAAAATCAATAGCACGCCAAAGTACTAGGAGACATAAAAAAATTATACCAACAATAAGTCCCTTATATTTTGGTCGCTCAATTAAATTACCCAGAAGATCGCCTAGAAATTGCGCGACCCCCATGAAAGTAAGGGTAAAAACGAGAATCTCAACATAATACATAGCGGACTAAATTCCTTTGATCCTTAACAATCAAACCTATCGTCTGCATAATGATAAAGCCTGTTAACTTCATGATTCCTATTTAGGCGCGTCAAGACTTTTTCAAAATAATTAGCCGCCTCTAAATATATATATTCATTACGAAGCAAGACCATCATGTCTTCAACAGCTTTGACGAGATCATCGATCATAACATCATTAAAACTATTTCTGTTTTTATCAAAAATCCAGTCTCGAGAGCCAGTATAGAGATGGCTAATGAGATCACATTTTTCCTTAATCTGAGAAAGTAATTTGTGTTGATCCATTTTAAGCACAAGACAGCTGCATGGTCATAAACTCCAAGGAAAATCAAAATTTATTACAAACTGTCACATCTTGCTGCGAGGCAAGAGCTAGCGCATTCTGGTGACAGTTTCTTTAAAAAAATCAAAAGCGAACTATTTCAAACATTTTAGGCGAAAATAATTTGACTATATAAGGATACATCAATCTCAAGTTGAGCTACATAAATAAAATTGAGATTCAAAATGTTGATAAAGGACGGCTCTAAAAATTTAGAATTTTATTTTTAGGCATATTCCCAATGAAATCCACCCGCTGACTTTTGCTTTCCCTGACAATTATTGAGAATGCCACGCGGACATACAATTTTGCCATCGGCGCTTAATAGGTCAGCAGCTTGCGTGCTATTTATATAAACGACGCCTGTTTCAAGGCACCTGACAGCGCGCATTTTACTTATATTTGCAGCTTTTCGCAGAATCGGTTTCGGGGTTTTTTCTACTCTTAATTCCACGTTCTGACCCTGTTTGTTCTAATTCTATCAGCCACTGTGCAATTGAGTTGACGAAAACTTGTTGCGTCACTCAACTTAAAACAAACCAGCAGAAGCCAATATTATTAAAGACTGCCGAAATCGGAAGATGTCTGATTATAATCAATGGATATGTCTCACGAAGCTTTTATGACAAATTAGTCAATATTACATTGAGAGTAGAGAGAAAGGGACATGGATTATGTTTTTTTGTCAACAGATCACAAATTCTTCCGCCAGAAGAGCGTGAAGCAAAAAGAAGGTTTTCTGTTCTTATCAAGATAAAATAACATCAATTAAGCTGCTATGAATTACCTCTCCTCTCTAAGTGATGCGCTCAACCAATTGTTTTTATTCATAAGATATGAGAAATGTCGCAAACCTAGGCAAGTTAACGTCGCTTATGTCGCGCAAGAGCCTTTAGAATGAAGCACCACACATAAAAGCTGAAAGCTCTTTTGCGTGAACGAGGGGCTCGTTCCCTTCAGCGCCAGCGCGCTTTGCAGTGTCATCAGACCGACATCCAAATAATATCAAAAGTCTAAATGCAAATAACAACAGAGCGCGTATGACTCCCTGGAAAAGGTTATCTGAACTTGAGCGACGCGTTGAAGCGACGGAGCGCCTACCTCCGCCCAAAAATTCAGATAATAAAGAAGTCAATGTTAGACAAATACTGATCGATCGAATTGGCTTAGGCTTACAAAAGCTAACGCCTAAATTATTGGAACAGCTCGAAGCTGTTGGCTATGATAATTATATCATCGACAGAATGAATTCGCCGTCAAAAGTTGGCAAAAGACCTTTTCAGGAATTAAAAGATGCCGATAAAATTGAATTAACGACAGAATATATCGTGTTCCATAATTTTAGACATAAATTAAAAAATAGATCGCGTATTGAGATCGCAAAACTTCTTGCCGATCACTTCAATCTCGCAAAGAATAATTAACTTTCGCGCCGGGCCGTAAACAGCATTTTTAAAAAACAAGGACTTCAAAGGGGCGTGAGTAAAACCCTTTGAAGCCCTTTAGCGCCTAGGCCAATCAGTGACGACCCGCCCAACCACGATCCTTATTTGACTCTCATTTGAGGCAAAAATTGGATCGTTGCGTTAAGGTTAAATGACATTTGAGTTTTTTAAGATTTTATTTCAAAAAATAAATTTTGACCTGCATTTTAGTGTCATTTACAAGCAAAATAAGCTTATGATTTGGGAAATATTCACAAAAAAAGCCGCTCTTATGAGCGGCTTTTCATAACGTCGACGATTTGCGTCAAGAATTAGTCCTGACGTGGGGCGACAGGTTCCTTAGTGGCCGCTTTTTTGCTGGCTTTAGCATCATAAGCAGGCGTCGCGGACTTAATAAAATCCGCATAAAGCGTGCCTATTTTTGTGCTTTGAGCGACAAAATCTTCATATGCGGATTTAGCAAAGTCTGATTGCAGCTTGTAGGCTTCTTCAAAATTCTTCACGCTTGTGAGCTTTTCGAAGTGGCTGCGACCTTTTTCAAATGACTTTTTTGCATAATCCGTCGCTTCCGCATTTAATGCTTGGATTTTTGAAGAAGCTTCCCCGGAGTTTTTCGTGAAAGCCTCCATCGGGTTGACGAAATATGATTGTAAATCTTGGAAGTTATTAAACATCATAATGTCCTATATGTTTGGTCGCCGAAAAGTGATCAACGACCGCGCCGCAACCTTTATTTATATGCATTGCACAATAAAATCAAGATAAATGCTGCAGCGCAATATTTAGGGGATGTCTTTGCTTATCTAATTGATTTTAAATAATTTATTCTAAAAATACGACGGCGATGCTTTCCTGGCGCACAGATCTAGCTCTATTGCCAGGGCAAAAGTTGCATATGAAGGCAGAAGACCTAGGGCTCTGGCGGGAGCTCCATCTGAAAACCAAGCTGTTCTTGTAAATCGAGCGTTGCTTTGACGCCGATAGAGTCAAAATGATTTTCTAGAAAATCTCGTCCTGCTTTGACACCGATAGAAAATAAATCCTCAAACATCGTGTAATCCAGATCCATTTTTGCCGAGGCGCCATAACGATCAACTGCCTCGCCGCCTGCGACCATGTGCAATCGCACTTTTTTATAATGTGAGCCGTCAAGTCGTCCGGACTCTAAAAGTCGCGTAACAAATTCGATTGCACGAAATTCATGTAATAAGGCGGAGTTAAATGTAATTTCATTCAATCGATCCATGATGTGAGCAGAAGTTTTAGGGATTTCAGGTCGCATTAAAGGATTTACTTGAATGAGAATAATGTCCGAGCATTTAGTTTCAGTATATAATGGATACAAGGCTGGATTGCCCATATAGCCTCCATCCCAATAAAATTGACCATCAATCTCGACAGCCTTAAATAAGGTAGGCAAACAAGCTGAAGCCATGATGGCGTCCGCGCTTAATTCTTTATGACGAAAAATCTTAGCCCGACCCGTCTGAACATTCGTTGCCGAAACAAATAGTTTTGGAAATGTTGTTTGTCTTAGAAAATCAAAGTCTATGAGATCTTCAACAATCTCGCGTAGTGGATTAATTTCCAATGGATTAATTTCATAGGGAGAAAAAATTTCGGTCGTTTTACTGGCCATTGATAATCTTAAATTTAACGGATCAAACATACCAAAAAATATATCAAAAAACTCTCGTTGCTGAGGCGTTAGAGACCCATCCAGACTAACTCCACGCCAAAACTTTTCTAAATGCTTCCGCGCCGCCTCAGGCCCGCCCCTGCGAAGCCCTTCTGCATAGACGACAGCATTCATCGCCCCAGCGCTTGTGCCGCTAATGCCAACTACCTCCAACCGATCATCCGCCAAAAAGGCGTCCAGGACACCCCATGTGAAGGCTCCTAAAGCGCCGCCGCCCTGAAGGGCGAGAGTTACCTGTTTACGCATCAGCCTGATCACCTCGAAAATAGAACAAGAAATCTCACCCCGTCGTTACGACTGTTTCACAAAAGACAATGATCGGCAGGAAATATATGGTTTATTCTGCCCAACCAACTCTCTCCTTTAGAGACTTTGAAATCTATCCTTTATTGGCGCCAGTATCCTGTAAAAACCAAGACGCAGACTTATACGCGCCGCACGCCAAGGTGACGGTTTGAAAGCATTACTCATAAATGAAAAAGACAAAGGCATGACACTTCCTGGCAGTAGGGCAAAAATCTTAAAAACAAAAAAAGATCTTAGAATTCTCAATCCCCCCCAAGATAAAATATCGTATCTTCCAATATATTAGAGCTAGAATAGCCTCTCACATTAGACTAAACTTTTTCCATTAAAGTTGAAATAACTTGACGCTGATTTGATGAGCTTATGATCTCACTGAGCCAAGATGAACAATTACCCTTGTCTGCTTGTTTTTTTGAGAAAACTCAATTTAAATACTACGAACTCAAACATTCTTGATAAAAGAGAAAATAAATGAAAGAAATTCTCGATTATTGCAATGATCTTAAGATTGTTACGTTTTGCGAAGGCGAGGTTCTCCTTGAAGAAAACATCAAATCAAACCTTGTCTATATTTTAATTGAAGGCCATCTTGATATTATTAAAAATACTATCTGCGTTGCGACAGTTGAAGAACCAGGATCTATTGTCGGCGAAATGTCAGCTATCCTTGATATTCCCCACACAGCCAAAGTTTGCGCAAAGACTTTTGTAAAAGCCTATAAGATTGAGAATGGATCGGACTATTTCAAATCACATCCGCAATTATCTTGGTATGTGGCGAAATTACTTGCGCAAAGATTAAATGCGGCAACAACCTATCTTGTCGATCTGACAAAGCAATTTGCAGGAGCCGGCAACCATCTCGAGATGGTCGGCGAGGTTATTGAAAGCCTAATGCATCACCAGGAGAGAGAATATCATCCAGGCTCTCAACGGGACCCGGAAAATTATTGACGTAATCCCCCGCAACTGTAAATATCGATAAAACTTTATGATAAAAGACAGCTCATGACGCCATCCAATGGGGAATGGTTGCTAAATTTGTATTTTTTATTGTGTTTTTTGTCTGAAAATTGATCGATTGAATATCCATGGCTGACACCCAATAAACATCCTGAGATTGCGTATCAAATGAAATATGGGCTGGCGGTGCGCCAAATTGTCTGCCTGCATTCAAGCAGAATGTCTCTCCAATACGATCGACCCAGGAGCCGCCATCGACAAATGGGGACTGATGGATATGTCCGGATATAACCGCATAAGGTTGATATTTCTCAATAAGCAACCGAAGATCCAAATCTCCCAGACATTTTTTTCCCGACCAGCTTGTTGGCGACATTTTTGGCGGCGCATGATGCACCCATATCCATTTATTTTGTCCATATGCTTTTGACTGATCCTCAATCCAATTTAAAAAGCGCTCCTTTTCAAGAGGACCATCCCACCAGGGGCAAATAGAAAAATAGAAATTTTCTTGTAGAAATCCATCGCCATCACATCGCGCCCCGTGCTTTTTTAAAGCCACGAGCCAACTTGGAATTTTTTCGCCCTCACGGTTTAAACTATCAAGATCATGGTTTCCTGAACACACAATAATATTAGTTATTGCACTTAGTTTTTGAACATATTTATTAATAACAAGAATTTGCGCCCTTAAATCGGCAATTCCTGTGATATCCAATAAATCTCCCGCAATAATAATAAGATCATATTTGGACGCATTTTGAAGCACCCAATCAAATTGATTTAAGGAATAATGCAAATCTGACACGATTAAACAGCGCATCATGGACCCATGGATCAAAATCAGATCTTTGTCATAGCTGTTATTTCGAATAACTCAATCATTCTTTCAGCTTAGAAAAAAATATGCGTCACTAAAATTTAATAATCGCCAATACTGTCAAAATATTTTGTAACTTTAAATTAAATAACAAGAGCTTATTTCAAGATAAACAGCCGATATGTCTTTAATCTGGACTTGTGAATATTTACGTCTCGTAACGGCGAGATTTATGGAAATCTCCCTCTTCCTCATGTCGAGTGAAAAAACTCATTATTCGCTCCGCCATTTGATCTATGGGCACAAGTTCTTGCGTCGCATTATTCAAATAGGCAGCCCGCGGCATGCCAAAAACAGCGCTTGAGCCCTCATCCTGGGCTAAGGTTTTTGCGCCAGCACGCCGCATCTCCAAAAGTCCAGCAGCGCCATCTTGCCCCATGCCCGTCAGAAGTGCGCCAACGGCCTGCGGGCCAGCAGATTTTGCGACTGAATGAAATAATACATCCACTGACGGGCGGTGACCGCTTACCTTTGGGCCATCGCTCAGTGTCACCCGTAAATTTCCTGGAGAGCCGACAACCTCTATATGGCTGCCGCCATGTGCAATCAGCGCATCTCCGGGTCTGACCAGCTCACCGCCTCTCGCCTCTCGAACGCGAAGATCACAGACTTGATCCAGCCGGTGCGCAAATGGACCTGTAAAATCCGCAGGCATATGTTGAACAATCACAATGCCTGGGGCATTTGGCGGTATTTTTTGTAAGAGCTGAAGCAAAGCTTGCGTGCCGCCTGTAGAGGCGCCAATCGCGATAATATATTGCTCAGGCGAAGATGCGCGTAGGTTTTTCTTGGCGTTTATATTTAAGGATGCACCATGCATGTGTCCGCTAGACGATGAGGCATAAGACTTTGAGTTATTCTTTAAAGAGAGCTCAATGATCGCCTCGCTCAAAACATCAGCATCCTCTAAAATCCCCTGCGCAAGACCTGAGTCAGGTTTTACAATCAACCGTCTGGACGCCAATAACGCATGCGCCTCTACTTTATTAAGATCTGAGCTGTTTAGGGAGCTGTAGAGAACGACTGGAAGCGCAGCCTCAGGCCTCAGCAATTTTAACGCCGCAAGACCACCTTCTACGGGCGTCTCCAAATCAATCACCAAGACTTGTGGATCCAGGCTTGCGCAGTGCCGCGTGGCGATACTGGGATTGGCCGCGGCTCCGAGCACGTGCAATTCTGGTCTTTTCGACAAAACCTCTGTGAGCGCTTTTCGCGCAAGAGGGTTTGGATCGATAATAAAAACTCTGACCGGTTCACGCATGATCAGTCTGCTCTCGCCTTGCGATATATCGAACCGCTCACTGGCTCGAGCCAATTACGCGCCGGCCTGCTATCCTCAGCATGTCCCATGATAAGCCAGCCGCCTGGCGCGAGACAGCGGCTCAGTCCCTCAATCACGGCGCTTCGCGTCGTCTCATCAAAATAAAGCAACACATTGCGGCAAAAAATAACATGAAAGGGCCGCCTGAAGATCGGCATGGGCTCAATGAGATTAAGCCAGCGAAATGTCGCTTCCTGTCTTAGACGCGCATCAATGATCATGCGCCCCTCTTCTTCTGGGCTAAACCATTTTCTGACGAGCTCAACAGGAACATTACGCAAGCCATCAGTTGAATAGACGCCCTCAACGGCCTTAGTGAGGGCGCGTTTGGAAATGTCCGTGGCCAGAACGCCTGCGTCAAGCTCCCAATAATGATCGCCATAATATTCGGCCATTGTGAGCAAGATGGAATAGGCCTCCTCGCCTGAGGATGTCGCAGCGCTCCAAATGCGTAATGCTTTCTCCTCGCCAGACCTTAACTCAGGCAGAGCGACTTCTTTCAAAAAATCAAAATGCGTGGGCTCACGAAAGAAATAAGTATGCGTAATAGTAAAAATATCCGCCAGTTTTTTTATCAACGCCATATCTTGACCAAGATCAAGCGTTGTTAAAAAATTTTGCCAGCCCCCTGGCCAGGCGGCAACATACTCTTCCAACTCGCGCATGACGCGCGGGCTAAAGCTGTCAGAGACAAGAAGTCCCAAGCGCGCTCTCAATAAGGCGCGCAGTCGTTCTAATAAAGGTTCAGAAAGACTATTCACGATTACTTCGATGTTAACTGCCAAATACCGTCCCATTTCTTTGGACGATCGGCAATCAATGTTTTACACCGATCAATATAAAGCCTTGAGGGGTTGACCTCACCTTCTGACTGCAGGGGCTCCAATAGATCGCTTTTTGTGAAATACTTAAGCGCCTCTTCAAAATCACCCGTCGTATAAGATGAAACGCCTGCCTCAAATATATCAATTAATTCATTAACGTGAGACGGCGCCTTATCTGCAAATTCAATCAGCTCATAACAGATGACGGGTTTATCCTTACCTTTTACACGGACGCGATCAATGATACGCGCCGCATATCTCTCCCGACAATGCTCAAGCGTTTCTCCGCTTATTAAATTTTCAACGCCATATTGCTTGCATGCGCTTTCACAACGCGCAGCAAGATTAACAGCGTCGCCTATAATTGTGAGATCAACACGCGCTTCAACAGCCCCAATATCGCAAAGAATAACATCGCCAACATTAACGCCAATACGAAGAGAAATCGGATCTTGTGATAAGATGCTAGAGGTTTCATTCATATCTTTGAGCGCTTTACGCATAATCAGTAAAGCATCGAGAGATTTTTGACATGACTGATAACTGCCGTCATCTAGCCAAAATGCCATACAGGCGTCGCCAATAAATTTATCAATATCGCCATCATTCTCCATAATGACCCGCGTCATCACTTCAAATAGCGCATTAACCTGCTCAACAACCTGACGAGGCGTATAACGCTCACAGCGAGAGGTAAAGCCAACTATATCAGTAAAAAGTATCGTTGCTTTTTTACGGTCAGCGCGCGCAGCCGCTGTATCGCCTGACATCACTGACTTCTCGATAGCCATGCGAACGGAGGCTTTTGAGACATAGCGTTGTAGCTGCGTGCGTTCACGCTGAGCGCGTCTATCTGCGATAGAGCGCTCAATCAAGGCAAGCATATTATCAGAAGATAAGGGTTTATTGATAACTCCTGAAGCGCCCACATTCATAACCATACGCGCATCTGCATAATTATCGCGTTCAGCCAGGACAATCACATCAGGCCTGCGATCAGCCGACAGGAGATCTAGCGTTTTAAAGAGATCAATAATACTGCCGTCCTGCGGCTTTATTTCACAAATCGCCAGATCACAATTAATACGCGCTAACACGCGCGCCATCGCGCGAATTGTTGGCGCATAATGTGGTCTAAATCCGTGTTTTGCGAGCGCCTTCATGATATTTCGCGCCAGACTATCATCTTTCTCAACAACTAAGATGTTCTCGCGGCCGGCATTTGGTTGTCGAAGAGCCCGATTGAGACGATTAATCAACTCATCAATAATAACGGGTTTGGTAATATATTCATCAACGCCGGCCTCAAAGCCGCGCTGTTGATCAGCAGCAGACCCAAGACTACTCGACATGATGATATAAGCATGGCCGCTTTCTTCACTATTTCTGATTGCCTTACAGGCCTCAAATCCATTGAGACGCGGCATCTCAACATCACAGATAATCAACCGCGGACGAACCTGACGCGCCATGTCAACGCCTTCCTGGCCATCAAAGGCCTGAAAGACTTCATAACCCGCTTCTCGCAAGGGTCCAACAATCGTTGTGTGCACCAGGCGCGAGTCATCGATGAGCAACACACGACGACTGATTTCATTACGCGCGTCAACGGCGATCAAAATCTCTTCTAGCCTGACGGGATATTGGATAAAAGCATCCACCACCCCTTCAGAATGGGTAGACATGCGATAATCTGTAGAAAGTAAAATAATGCGCAACTTATCAAGAAAAAGCCTCTTTAAGCGCGCGGCAATCTCAATCAACCCATATTCATCATTGTCAGATTGAAGGATCAGAACGCCTTCTGATGTCTGACTGATTGCTTCCGCGAGAGATAAGCGATCAACAAATTGGAAGCTTCTCTCAGCCTGTTTAAGATGATTTTCTAAAAAACGCTGATAGAGCGAATTTTCGACATGGAGGATAATGGATCGATCCGCCTCTGCCTGAAGATAACTGCCGATATGTTGTAAATTCTGCACAATCGTCACGTTGGGCTTCCTTCTAAAAGCCTATTTTCTGGTAGCGCCTCAGCTGACCGATCCATATCAATATTATCCAGCAAAACCTGATCAAGAGAATTTATCAGCAGCTCTACATCAAAGGGTTTGTTAAAAAATCCTAAAACACCTAAAGGTTTGAGACGCTGATGATCATAATGCTGATCGATTGCGCGACTGGACATCATATAAACAGGAATATCTGTAGTTTCAGATCCTTCCTTCAAGCGCTCGGCAAATTCTAATCCGTCAATGATTGGCATGAAGACATCGACGCAACATGCAGAAATACTATGTTGGCGAATTTTATTAAGCGCATCTAGTCCGTCTTCCGCTGTCATCGCACGATATCCAGACCTAACGAGGCCTGTTGCAATGCGATTGCGCTGTATGGCGGAATCATCGACGACAAGAATTGAATGCTGACGACGCGCAATATAGAGATCCGAGTGTTCTATTTCATTTGTATTAATAACTTTTCTCACGCCATTATGAATAATTTCCCAGACATTCAGCACCGCCACTAATCTGCTAT